>NZ_JBVISA010000005.1:0-147541 GCF_055575755.1 Kitasatospora sp. NPDC034035
GACGCGACAGCCGGGCCACCAGCCTGCCCCACATCGCCCGAACAAGCCGAAACGGCCCGCCGGATAGACCGACGGACCGTCACGAAATATCGAGGCTAACCCACCGCCGTCGGCAGGGTCAGCCTCCCGTCGTGGACTTCGGCGATCTGGTCGACGGCCGTGAGGTGGGTGCGGTCGTGGGTGACCAGGACGGTGGCGGTGGCCCTTCGGTGGGTGAGTTCCGTGATCAAGTCCAGGACGGCGGCGCCGCGTTCGTGGTCGAGGGCACTGGTGGGTTCGTCCACCAGCAGGACCGTGGGGTCGTTCATCAGGGCGCGGGCGATGTTGACGCGCTGGCGCTGGCCGCCGGAGAGCTGGTGCGGGCGGCGGGCGGCCTGGTCGCGCAGGCCGACGGCGTCCAGCAGGTCCAGGGCGCGGGGGAGGGCTTCGCGCGGCGGGCGGCCGTCGAGGTGGGCCATCACCTGGAGTTGTTCGGTGGCGGTGAGCGAGGGAAGCAGGTTGGCCTGCTGGAAGACGACGCCGATCCTGGTGCGGCGCAGCGCGGTGAGGTCGGCCCGGCTGAGGCCCGTGGTGTCGGTGCCGTCGATGACGACCTGCCCGGAGTCCGGGGTGATCAGGGTGGCGGCCACCGCCAGCAGGCTGGACTTGCCGGAGCCGGACGGGCCGACGACGGCGGTGATGGTGCCCTTGGGGACGGTCAGCGAGACGTCGTCGAGGGCGGTGAGCCGGCCGTCGCCGTCCGGGTAGGTGAGGGTGATGCGGTCGAGCAGGAGACTCATCGGGCGCTCCCCAGGGCGGTCAGCGGGTCGACGGAGGTGATCCGGCGGATGGACAGGGCCGCGCCGACCGCGCCGAGGGCGATCATGACGGTGGCGGGCAGCAGGACGGTCGGGGCGTCCAGGACGAAGGGGACGGCGGAGCCGACCAGCGCCCCCAGGCCCGCCGCGATCGCCGTGCCCAGCAGGGTGCCGAGCACGAGCAGCAGGACGGCCTGGCCCAGCGCGTCGCGCAGCAGGTAGCGGGTGGAGGCGCCGAGGGCCTTGAGGACGGCGATGTCGCCGCTGCGCTGGATCGTCCAGACGGTGAAGAACGCGCCGATCACCAGCGCCGAGATGGCGAACAGGAAGCCGCGCATCAGCTGGAGGGAGCCGTTCTCCGAGGTGTAGGAGCCGATCGCGGCGAGGGCGTCGTCGCGGGTGCGGGTCACGGTGCCCTGGTGGGTGTCGGCGGCGGCGAGGTCGGCGCCCTTCGCGGTGGTGAGCGCGATGACGGTGGCGTGGCCGGTGCCGCCGGGGGCGAACCGCTGCCAGTCGGTGAGGCTGGTCCAGATCACCGGGGTGTGGCTGTACGCGGCGTCGCCGTCTACGGCCGCGACCCGCAGCGGGTGCCCGGCCAGGGTGAAGTCGGCGCCGGCGGTGAGGCCGCCCAGGTTCTCGGCGGCGGTCTTCGACAGCACCGCCCGGCCGGGGGCGATCAGGGTGCCCTGCGGGGCGAGCCCGGAGCCGTCCGGGACGCCGAAGGCGGAGAGCGCGGCGGTGCGGGTGCCGGCGGCGGCCTTGGTGGTGGTGATGCCGATGGGCTGGGCGGAGGTGACGCCCGGCTCGCGGGACCAGGCCTGCCACTGCTCGGGGGTGACCTGGGAGTCGGTGAAGGACAGCTGCTGTCCGTCGGCGGGCTTGGAGAACACCAGGTGATCGGCGGGCAGGCCGGTGATCGCGGAGATGTTCTGGCGGCCGAGGCCGGCGGTCAGACCGGACAGCAGGCCGACCAGGACGGTGATCAGGACGATGACGGTCCCCATCAGGGCGAACCGCCCCTTGGCGAACCTCAGGTCCCTCCAGGCGACGAACACGGTGGGCCTTCCTCTGCGCAGGTGTTTTCCGACGTTCCCACCGTCGTGGACGGCACGGCCCCCCGGCATCGCGCCGGGGATTGCATCCTGGGCATCAAAGGGCAGAAGCGGAGTTCAACCTTTTGATTGATGCCGAGCCCCGCGAACGGAACTTAGGCTGGACGGATGGCGACCGAACGATCCAGAACCACCCCCGTCGCCCGCGTCCTCCAGGTCTGCCTGCACCTGCTCGTAGCGGGCCTCCTCGCGCTCGCCGTCGCCCGGTCCGCCTTCACCGGCCACGGCGCCGACCACGGCGGCGACCCGGCCGCCGTCGCCGCCGCGGCCACCGCGATGGGCGCCGTCTACGCCGTCGGACCGCAGCTGGCCGCCGTCCGCCGCTCGCGCCGGGCGGCCGCGCTCTGGCTGGCACTGCTCGGCGTCACCTGGGCGGGCGTGCTGGTCGCCACCCAGGACGGGGTCTGGCTGGCGTTCCCGCTGTACTTCCTGGAACTGCACCTGCTCGGGCGGCGCGGCGGGCCCGTGGCCGTCGGGCTGACCGCCGTCGCGGCGATCGCCGCATGGTCCTGGCACCAGCACAGCTTCAGCCTCGCCGCCGCCATCGGGCCCGCCCTCGGCGCGGCCGTCGCCACCGCCACCGTGCTCGGCTACCAGGCGCTCTACCGGGAGAGCGAAGAACGGCGCCGGCTGATCGACGAACTCACCGCCGCCCGCGCCGACCTCGCCGCCGCCCACCACACCGCCGGCGTGCTGGCCGAACGCGAACGCCTCGCCCGCGAGATCCACGACACCCTCGCGCAGAGCCTCAGCTCCATCCAACTGCTGCTGCGGGCCGCCCAACGGGCCCTGCCCGAGCGCACCGAAGCCGCCGCCGGATACGTCGAGCAGGCGCGGCAGGCCGCTCAGGACAACCTGGACGAGGCCCGGCGCTTCGTCCGCGCGCTCACCCCGCCCGCACTGGACAGCGACCCGCTGCCGGTCGCGCTGGAACGGCTGTGCGCGACGACGACGGCGCACGGTGCGCTGCCCGTCCACCTGCACGTCTCCGGCGACCCGGTCCGGCTGCCGGCCGCGCAGGAGGTCGCGCTGCTGCGGATCGCACAGTCGGCGCTCGGCAACACCGTCCGGCACGCGAAGGCCTCGCGGGCCGAAGTGACACTCAGCTACATGGAGGGCGAGGTGGCGCTCGACGTGTTCGACGACGGGGCCGGATTCGACCCGGCGGCGGTCGCGGGCCGCACCGGCGCGGACGGCGGATTCGGGCTGCCCTCGATGCGGGCCCGGGCGCGGACGCTCGGCGGCACCTTCACGGTGGAGTCGGCGCCCGGAGAGGGGACGGCGGTGGCCGTGCAACTGCCCGTCGGGCCGGTCGTTCCCGGAGCGGAGGAGGCGACGTGATCCGGCTGCTGATCGCCGACGACCACCCCGTCGTGCGCGCCGGGCTACGGGCGGTACTGGAGAGCGAACCGGACTTCGCGATCGTCGCGGAGGCGGCGACCGCCGAACGGGCCGTCGAACTCGCCGCGAAAGCCGGCGTCGACGTGGTGCTGATGGACCTGCAGTTCGGGCCCGGCTCGGCGATGAACGGCGCACAGGCCACCGCGGCGATCACCGCCCGCGCGGGCGCGCCACGCGTCCTGGTCGTCACCACGTACGACACCGACGCCGACACCCTGCCCGCCCTGGAAGCGGGCGCCACCGGGTACCTGCTGAAGGACGCGCCGCCCGAGGAACTGGCCCAGGCCGTACGGGCGGCCGCCGCCGGACGCTCCGCACTGGCGCCCAGCGTCGCGGACCGGCTGCTGGAACGGATGCGGACACCCGCGGCGGCGCTCAGCGCGCGGGAGACCGAAGTGCTGGGGCTGGTCGCCGACGGGCTGACCAACCAGCAGATCAGCCAGCGGCTGCACCTGAGCCAGGCCACGGTGAAGTCGCACCTGGTGCACATCTACACCAAGTTGGGGGTCGACTCGCGCACGGCGGCGGTGCGGGAGGCGCGGGGGCGCGGGCTGATCCGATAGGGACCGCGGCGGCCGGTCCGCCGAGCGTAGGGTGGGAAACGGTCCGTGCCCGCAGCAGTGTGAGGAGCCCCGATGGCCGTGCGTCTCGACGAGCTTGCCGTACCGGTGATCGCCGCGCCGATGGCGGGCGGGGCCTCCACCCCGGAGCTGGTGGCCGCGGTGAACCGGGCCGGCGGGCTCGGGTTCCTCGCCGCGGGGTACAAGAGCGCCGCGGCGATGTGCGAACAGATCGCGCTGGTACGCAAGTCGAGCGACCGGCCGTACGGGGTGAACCTCTTCGTCCCGGCACCGCCCGGGGATCCGGCGGCCGTCGCCGCCTACCGCGAGCGGCTGCGGCCCGAAGCCGAGCGGTGGGGGGTGGCACTGCCGGAGGAGGTCGGGCCGGACCGGGACGACTGGGAGGCCAAGCTCGCCGCGCTGCTCGCCGACCCGGTGCCGGTGGTCTCGTATACCTTCGGGCTGCCGACGGCGGAGGAGGCCGCCGCACTGCGGGCCGCCGGGACACTGCAGGTCGGCACCGTCACCACGCCGGAGGAGGCGCGGGCGGCGGAGGCGGCCGGCATGGACGCGCTGTGCGTGCAGGGCCCGGAAGCGGGCGGGCACCGGGGCACCCACCGGATCGCGGACGTGCCGGGGGAGACGCCGCTGCTCGAACTGCTGCCCGCCGTAGGGGAGGTGACGGCGCTGCCGCTGATCGCCGCCGGCGGGCTCGGCGACGGCGCGGCGATCGCGGCGGCACTGCGGGCCGGGGCGGTCGCGGTGCAGCTGGGGACGGCCCTGCTGCGCTCCGACGAGTCCGGCGCCTCGGCCGCGCACCGGGCGGCGCTCACCGAACTCCCGGAGACGACCGTCACCCGCGCCTTCACCGGCCGTCCCGCTCGCGGCCTGCGCAACGCCTTCATCGACCGCCACGGCCGGTACGCCCCGCCCGCCTACCCCGAGGTCCACCACCTCACCGCCCCGCTCCGCACCGCCGCCACCCGCCGCGCCGACACCACGGCCATGCACCTCTGGGCCGGCACGGCCCACCACCTGGCCCGCTCCGGCCCGGCGGAGCAGATCGTGGCGCAGCTGTGGCAGGGCGCGCAGGGGTAGCGCGCCCAGCGCGCGCCGGACGGGGCGTGTTGTCCCTCGCCGGGGTGGATTAGGAGGGAAAGTACGCGGTAGCGCATAAGACACAACTCAATGTGGCCGCATGTGGGAGATCACGCCCGTACGACGAGTCGATTCCTCTGGCGGAGAAGCGTTACGCGGGCTACGTCGAGGAGCAACGGAACGGAGCGCGCCGATGAAGGGGCGTAGTTGGACCGAGGTGCGAGCCGAGGTCATGAAGCGGTTTCCCGAGCTGGCGACGCCGGAGGCGGAGGCGAGGCGGGTGCAGGTTCGCCAGGAGATGCTTGCTCAGGTTCGGGGGTATGAGCTTGCGGAGATGCGGCGCAAGGCCGGACTCACGCAGAAGCACGTGGCTGAACTGCTCGGGGTGAGCCAGGCGCGGGTGTCGCAGATCGAGCACGGGCAGGTGGACAGCCTGGACAATCTGCGGGCGTATGCCGCTGCCATCGGCGGCGAGGTGGAGGTCACCGTTCGGCAGGGGGAGCGGACGATCAAGGTGGCTTGATCGTCCGCCCTGGCCGTAGGTGGTCAGCTCAGGAGGGCCGCCATCCATGACTCGATGTCCTTGACCGTCCTCGGGAGGGCGTTCGACATCAGGTGGGCGCCGTCCGGGGTGATCACCAGGTCGTCCTCGATGCGGATGCCGAGGCCGCGGAGTTCGAGGGGGAGGGTTTCGTCGTCGGGTTGGAGGTAGAGGCCGGGTTCGACGGTGATGACCATGCCCTCTTCGAGGGTGCCGTCGAGGTAGCGGTCGGCGCGGGACTTGGCGCAGTCGTGGTAGTCGAGGCCGAGCATGTGGCCGCTGCCGCAGAGGGTGTAGCGGCGGTAGAGGCCGTTGTCCTCGGCGAGGGCCTGGTCGGCGGGGATGCGCAGGATGCCCCAGTCGGCGAGGCCTTCGGCGATGACGCGCATGGCGGCGCGGTGGAAGTCGCGGAAGCGGGCGCCGGGGCGTAGGGCGGCGATGCCGGCGCTCTGGGCGGCGAGGACGAGTTCGTAGGCCTGGCGTTGGGCGGGGGTGAAGGTGCCGCTGAGCGGGAGGGTGCGGGTGATGTCGGCGGCGTAGAGGGTGTCGGTTTCGACGCCGGCGTCCAGCAGGAGCAGGGCGTTCGGGTCGAGGGCGCCGTCGTTGCGGATCCAGTGCAGGACGCAGGCGTGGGCGCCGGAGGCGGCGATGGTGGTGTAGGCGGTGCCGTTGCCTTCGGCGCGGGCGCGCAGGTCGAAGACGCCTTCGATCCAGCGTTCGCCGCGGTGGTGGCGCAGCGCGGTGGGCAGGGCGCGGACGACGTCTTCGAAGCCGGTGACGGTGTGGTCGACGGCGAGTTGCAGCTGCCCGATTTCCCACTCGTCCTTGACCAGGCGCAACTCGGAGAGGACAGCGGCGAGTTCGCCGTCCTCGTGGGAGGCCGTGCGCCGCCCGGTGGTCTCGTCGACCAGGGCGTCGGTGCCCGCCAGGACCCGGGTGGGCGGCTGGGGGCCGGAGAGCAGTTTGCCGAGGTCGTCGAGGTGTTCGGTGCGTATCCCGGTGAGCCGGGCGGCTTCGGCGAGGTCGGGTCGGGGGCCGACCCAGAACTCGCCGTAGCGGCGGTCGCGGTAGAACTCGCCGCCGTCGCGCGGGGAGCGGGGGCGCAGGTAGAGGATCGGCTCGTGGCCTTCGGGGCCGGCGGGTTCGAGGACGAGGACGTGGTCGGCCTGGTCCTCGCCGGTGAGTCCGGTGAGCCAGACGTACGCGCTGTGCGGGCGGAAGCGGTGGTCGAGGTCGTTGCAGCGCACCTTGAGCCGGCCGGCCGGGATGATGAGCCGTTCGCCGGGGAAGGCGGCACAGAGGCGGGCGCGGCGGCCGGGGAAGCGGTCGTGGCCGGGGACGCGGCGGTCGGTGGGGAGCGGGGTGGGGGCCCAGCGGGTGCCCATGAAGGCGGCGAGGGCGGGGGAGACCGGGAGGTCGTGGCTCCCGGTGTTGAGGCCGGTCCGGGGGAGGGTCACCGGTGAACTCCTTGGCTGGACTGGGGAGATGTGCGGCAGGGGGCGCGCACGGACACAGCTCGGTAACGGGTGGCGTCACCTCTTGTGCAGTGCAATTTCACATTACTATGTTACGGGTCACACAGCGGAGCGGCCGGATCAGGCCCCCCACAGCGGAGTTGCAACATGACCAGGCGCACCCACGCCGCCCTCGCGGCGGCCCTCGCGGCGACCCTCACCCTCGGCCTCGGGGCCTGCAAGAACGACAAGAGCGACAGTGGCGGTGACGCGGCCGGGCCTTCGAACAGTCAGGGCCCGGGCGCGGCGTCCGGTTCGATCGTCGGCGGCACCCCGGCCAAGGGGGGCACCCTCACCGTCCTCACCAACCAGGACTTCGCCCACCTCGATCAGGCCCGCAACTGGGTGGTGCCGCACATGGACTTCGGCACCCGGCTGATCTACCGCACGCTTACCACCTTCAAGTCCGAGCCGGGCGCCGCGGGCAGCGAGATCGTCCCGGACCTCGCCACCGACCTGGGCAAGTCCGCCGAGGGCGGCAAGGTGTGGACCTTCACCCTGAAGGACGGCCTCAAGTACGAGGACGGCAGCCCGATCAAGTCCGCCGACATCAAGTACAACGTCGAGCGCTCCTTCTCGCCGGACCTCACCGGCGGCCCCGACTACGCGATCCAGTACCTGGCGGGCGGCGAGAACTACAAGGGCCCGCTGAACGGCGAGCACCTGGCGAGCATCGAGACGCCGGACGACAGGACGATCGTCTTCCACCTGAAGCGCCCGGTCGCCGAGTTCTCGGACACCGTCACCCTGCCGACCTTCTCCCCGGTGCCGCAGTCCCAGGAGAAGGGCACCCAGTACGACTCGCGGCCGTTCTCCTCCGGCCCGTACAAGATCGAGACCTACGACCGCGGCAAGCAGCTGGTCCTGGTCCGCAACACCAACTGGGAGCAGGGCACCGACACCGTCCGCAAGGCGTACCCGGACAAGATCGTGGTCACGCAGGGCATCAAGGGCGGCCAGGCCGACGACCGGATCATCGCCAGTGACGGCGCCGACGCCAACGCCATCGACATGCCCTGGATGCAGCACGAGAGCGTCGCCAAGGTGCTGCCCAAGGCGGACGTCAAGTCCCGCATGGTGGCGGAGCAGACCGGCTGCACCGACATGCTGTACATGAACACCGCCAAGGCCCCCTTCGACGACCCGAAGGTGCGCGAGGCGATGATGTGGGCGGTCGACCGCGAGGCGCAGGTGACGGCGTTCGGCGGCCCGGCGGTGACCGACGTGGCGACCTCCTACCTGCCGCCGTCGCTGACCGGCGGAGTCAAGGCCGACCCGCTGAAGGTCCCGGTGGCCGGTGACCCGGAGAAGGCCAAGGACCTGCTGAAGGCGGCGGGCAAGACCGACCTCAAGGTCGCGATCACCGTCTCGCTCGGCGACAAGACCCGGGCCGAGGCGATCCAGCAGTCGCTGGCCAAGGTCGGCGTCCAGGTCACCGTCAACACCGTGGACCCGTCCGCCTTCGCCGACACCATCGGCGACCTCAAGAACGCCCCCGAGCTGACCATCAACGGCTGGTGTCCCGACTACCCGTCCGCCGCGACCTTCTTCCCGTTCCTGTTCGACGGACGGACCCTCAAGGAGAAGGGCAACCAGGGCAACTACAGCCAGTTCAAGGACCAGGCCACGATGGACCGGATGGACCAGATCGCGGCCATGACGGACGTCAGCGAGGCCAACAAGGCCTGGCAGCAGCTGGACCAGGACCTGATGGCTAAGGCCCCGGCCGTCCCGCTGATGTGGCAGCGCCGCCCCCTGCTGGTGGGCACCAACGTGGCCGGCGCGTTCGGCAACTCCGGCTACGCCGGCATGATCGACCTCGCCGTGGTCGGCCTCAAGGACCCCGCCAAGGGCAAGGGCTGAGGGGCCGGCACCGATGAGTACCACCACCCCTTCGGGAGCCGAAGGCCGCGCGGGTGTCGACGGTGACGAGCGACAGGCGAGCGCAGCCAGTGCCGGAGCGCGGAGCGTCGACGCCGGATCAGGAGCGGCCGGAGCCGAGCGAAGTGTTGCAGAGCCCGCCGCCGTGGCCGGTGCCACGGCGGCGGGCGCCGCGAAGACCGCCGGGCGCGGGCCCTGGCGGCTGGTCTGGGACCAGCTGTGGGCCAAGGGCTCGGCCCGGTTCGGGCTGATCACGGTCGGCGTGCTGATCCTGGCCGCCGCGCTGGCCGGTCCGCTGAGCTCGCTCGGCGGCTGGACCCCCGAGGAGTTCGACAAGCGCGCCATCGACCCGTACCTGGGCGGCCTGCCCCGGGGCGACTTCGGCGGCATCAGCAGCCGGCACTGGCTGGGCGTCGAGCCGATCACCGGGCGCGACCTGTTCGCCCGGGTGCTGCACGGCGGGCAGGTGTCCCTGCTGATCGCCTTCACCGCGACCGCCGTCGTCGTGATCGCCGGCACCCTGGCCGGCATCGCGGCCGGCTACTTCGGCGGCCGCACCGACACGCTGCTGTCCCGGCTGATGGACCTCACGATGTCCTTCCCCTCGCTGATCTTCATGATCGCGATGATGTCGGTGGCCAAGGACGTCAACCGGATCCTGCTGATCACCCTGGTGATCGGGCTGTTCACCTGGCCCGGCATCGCCCGCGTGGTCCGCGGCCAGACCCTGTCGCTCAAGCACCGCGAGTACGTCGAGGCCGCCAAGGTCGGCGGCGCCCGGTCCTGGCGGATCCTCACCCGGGAGATCCTGCCCAACGTCTCCGGCCCGATCATCGCCTACACCACGCTGCTCATCCCCGGCATGATCGCCACCGAGGCCGCGCTCAGCTACCTCGGCGTGGGCGTCCGCCCGCCGACCCCGTCCTGGGGCCAGATGATCGCCGAGAGCATCGTCCACTACGAGACCGACCCGACCTACTTCCTGATCCCGACCGCCTTCCTGTTCCTCGCCGTGCTCGCCTTCACCCTCCTCGGGGACACGCTGCGCGACATCCTCGACCCCCGGGGAGGCCGGTCGTGATCCTCTACCTCGGCCGCCGACTGCTCGGCGTGGTGGGCATCCTGCTCGCCATCTGCGCCATCACCTTCACCATCTTCTACCTGCTGCCCAACGACCCGGCCGCGGCGGCCTGCGGCAAGACCTGCAGCCCCGAGCGGCTCGCCGACGTCAAGGCGGCGATGGGCCTGGACAAGCCGATCTGGGACCAGTTCCTCGCCTACCTCGGCGGCATCTTCGCCGGCCGCGACTACGGCTCCGGGCCCAGCACCGTGCACTGCGGCTTCCCGTGCCTCGGCTACTCCTACGAGTACGGGCTGCCGGTGTGGGACCTGCTGACCGACCGGCTGCCGGTCTCCATCTCGCTGGCCCTCGGCGCGGCCGTGCTCTGGCTGGTCCTCGGCCTCGGCGCGGGCATCACCTCGGCGCTGCACAAGGGCAGGCCGCTCGACCGGACACTGATGGTGTTCTCGGTCGGCACCGCCTCGCTGCCGGTCTACTTCACCTCGATCATGCTGATCTGGGGCGTCGTCAGGACGGCCGGGCTGCTGCCCTACCCGGCCTACCACCAGTTCACCGAGAACCCCCTCGCGTGGGCCTCCAACCTGCTGCTGCCGTGGACCGCCCTGGCCCTGCTGTACGCGGCGATGTACGCCCGGCAGAGCCGCAACTCGATGATCGAGGCGATGGCCGAGCCGTACATCCGCACCGCCCGGGCCAAGGGGCTGCCGCCGCGGACGGTCACGGTCAAGCACGGGCTGCGCTCCGCGATGACGCCGATCCTCACCATCTTCGGCATGGACCTCGGCGGCCTGCTGGCCGGCGCCGTCATCACCGAGTCCATCTTCGGCCTGCCCGGCGTCGGCCGGCTGTTCTACGACGGCCTGGGCCGCTCCGACCAGCCCGTCATCCTCGGCGTCACCCTGCTCGCGGCGTTCTTCATCGTCGCGGCGAACCTGCTGGTCGACCTGCTCTACGCGTTCGTCGACCCGAGAGTGAGGTACTGATGACCAGCCTGTTGGAGGTCGACGACCTCAGGGTCGCCTTCGACACCCCGCGCGGCACCGTGCGGGCGGTGGACGGCATCTCCTTCGCCGTCGAGGCCGGCCGCACCCTCGGCCTGGTCGGCGAGTCCGGCAGCGGCAAGTCCGTCACCTCGCTCGCCGTCATGGGCCTGCACCGCGGCGCCGCCGTCACCGGCTCGATCCGGCTGCACGGGCAGGAGCTGAACGGGCTCGGGGAGAAGGAACTGGGCACCGTCCGGGGCCGCCGGATCGCGATGATCTTCCAGGACCCGCTGTCCAGCCTGCACCCCTTCTACACCGTCGGCGAGCAGATCGCCGAGCACTACCGGGTGCACTTCAAGGCCAACCGCAAGGCGGGCCGGGCCCGCGCGGTGGAGATGCTCACCGAGGTCGGCATCCCCGAGCCGGCCCGCCGGGTCGACGAGTACCCGCACCAGTTCTCCGGCGGCATGCGCCAACGTGTCATGATCGCCATGGCGCTCGCCTGCGAGCCCGAGCTGCTGATCGCCGACGAGCCCACCACGGCGCTCGACGTCACCGTCCAGGCGCAGATCCTCGACCTGATCGCCCGGATCCAGCAGGAGCGCGGCCTCGGCGTCGTGATGATCACCCACGACCTCGGCGTGGTCGCCCGGGTCGCCCACGAGGTCCTGGTCATGTACGGCGGACGGGCGGCCGAACAGGCCCCGGTGGACCGGCTGTTCGCGCAACCCGCACACCCGTACACCCGCGGCCTGCTGGACTCGCTGCCCCGCCTGGACGACACCGACGACGCCCCGCTGCGGGCCATCCCCGGCAGCCCGCCGTCGCTGATCGCCCCCGCCACCGGCTGCTCCTTCGCCCCGCGCTGCGCCCGCACCACCGCCGCGTCCGCCGAGGAACACGCCCGCTGCCTGGCCGATCGACCCGTGTTCGGCCCGCTCACTCCCGGCCACCAGGCCGCCTGCCACCTGCCGCTGGTGCCGGAAGGGGTGCTGTGATGGCCGATGCCGCGATGACCGATCCTGCGATGACCGATCCTGCGACGGCCGATGCCGTGCCGACCGGTCCGCTGCTGTCCGTACGGGACCTGGTGAAGACCTTCCCCGGCCGGCGCAGCCGCACCGGGCGGCCCGGTGCGCCGGTCCGGGCCGTGGACGGGGTCAGCTTCGACGTCGGCGCGGGGGAGACGCTCGGCCTGGTCGGCGAGTCCGGCTGCGGCAAGTCCACCACCGGCCGGATGATCGTCCGCCTGCTCGACCCGACCTCGGGCACCGTCACCTTCGACGGCACCGAGATCGGCGGGCTCTCCCAGGCCCGGCTGCGCCCGCACCGGCGGGACCTGCAGATGGTCTTCCAGGACCCGTACTCCTCGCTCAACCCCCGGCAGACGGTGTCCCGGATCATCTCCGAGCCGTTGCTGGTCCAGGGCGAGAGCGCGACGGCCGCGCGCAAGCGGGCCGCCGAACTGATGGAACTGGTCGGGCTGATCCCCGAGCACCTGGACCGCTACCCGCACGAGTTCTCCGGCGGCCAGGCGCAGCGCATCGGCATCGCCCGCTCGCTGGCCACCTCGCCGCGGCTGGTGATCGCCGACGAGCCGGTCTCCGCGCTGGACGTGTCCATCCAGGCCCAGGTGGTCAACCTGATGGAGCGGCTCCAGCGGGAGCTCGGACTGGCGTACGTGTTCATCGCGCACGACCTGTCGGTGGTCAAGCGGGTCTGCGACCGGGTCGCCGTGATGTACCTGGGCCGGATCGTCGAGATCGGCGACAAGGCCGAGGTGTACGGCAGCCCCGCGCACCCGTACACCAGGGCGCTGCTGTCCGCCGTACCGCTGCCGGACCCGGAGGCCGAGCGGACCCGGGAACGGATCGTGCTGCTCGGCGACCCGCCGAGCCCGGCCGACCCGCCGCCCGGGTGCACCTTCCACCCGCGCTGCCCCAAGGCGCAGGACCTGTGCCGGACGGAGCGGCCGCTGCTGCAGATCGCCGGCCCGGGCACCCGGCAGGCGGCCTGCCATTTCCCGGAGGTGTGAGCCGGGACTTCCCGGAGATGTGATCCGGGCATCCAGACCCCCGGTCGGACGCGGCGGGGAACCTTACGAGGGCCGCGTCCGACCGGGTTCCAACCGATCCCCGGCTCTCACTCCTCGGGCAGCAGGAGGCGCGGGCCGGGGCCCTCGGCGGCCAGCTCGTCGCCGGGGTTGAGCACCCGGCAGCGGCGCAGCGACACGCAGCCGCAGCCGATGCAGCCGGTCAGCTCGCCCTCCAGCCGCTCCAGTTCGATCCGGCGGGCGCGGAGCTGCTCGGCCCAGCGGAGCGAGATGCGCTCCCAGTCGTGTTTGCCGGGCATCCGGTCCTCCGGGAGGCCGGTGAAGACCTCGGCGACCTCGCTGAGCGGGATGCCGAGCCGCTTGGCGACCAGGATGAGCGAGATCCGGCGCAGCACGTGCCGGCGGTAGCGGCGCTGGTTTCCGGCCGACCGCTCGGAGGAGATCAGTCCCTGCTCCTCGTAGAAGCGCACCGCCGAGGTGGCGATCCCGGCCCGCCGGGCCACCTCGCCGACGCTCAGCAGGTCGACGGGCGCGGTGGTCATGTCTCCTCCGCGGTGGTCATGGCGACTCCTTGACTTCAAGTTCTCTTGAAGTCTCAGCGTACCGGACGTGGCCGAATCATCTGCCGTGAGGAACGGTACAACCGTTGCCCAGCCGCACAGTTACCCAACGGAGTCGCCGTCCGACGGGGCCTCCGGCGGGTGGCGCGAACTCTTCTCCCGCCGTGCTGCCGGGCGGCGGCCTGGTCATCCTGCGCGCGGACAGCCCGGTCGGCTCGGCCCGGTACATGACCTTCGGGATCGCCGCGATCACCGTGCTCGGCGTAGCCACGGCCACGGCCACGGCCACGGCCACCGCCGCGCCCACCGCCCGCCGCCTCGGGCGGTGATCGGACGCGGACCGGCCCCGGATCCCTTTGTCGGGGGATCCGGGGCCTTCGTCATGCGCGGCGCTGGAGGCCGCGGTTCGGGATGTTGCCGTTCGGGATGTTGCCGTTCGGGAGGTCGAGGCTCAGGAGGCCGGGCCCACCCGGACGGTGGTGATCCGCCCGCCCTGGGACTCCCGGACGACCTCGATCTTCGTGTCGGTGTCCGGCACCTTCACCGTCAGCTGCGGCGTGGCCGGGTCGGCGTACACCCCGGTGTGGTCGTTGAACACCGGGACGGCCGGCTCGGCCGGGATCCGCACCGCGACTCCGCCCTTGTGCAGGGTGAACGGGGTGGTCGGCCTGAGGGAGAAGGTGGCGTCGAAGGTCTGCGCCCGCCCGTTGACCAGGGTCCCGTCGGCGAAGCGGATCGGCGCCGGGTGGGCGTCGATCGGCAGGATCAGCCCGCCGCCGGGGTGGTCCTTGGTGTTGTTGTCGCCGTACGAGGTGTCCCAGAGCCAGAGCAGGACGCCTTCCTGGTACGGGTAGTTGTCGACGACGTTGGCCTTGCCGGTGACGCCGGTGTAGCCGAAGTTGTACGGGCCGGTCTTCAGGAACGCCCCGTAGCCGGTGTAGCGGCGGTTCTCGGCGATGTAGGCGCGCGGGTGCTGCTTGACGGCGGTGCGGCCGGTGATGGCCGTGAAGCCGCTGGCCGTCCAGCCGCCGGCCCCGTTCTCGGCGCCGTCGGCGAACAGCTCGGTGCCCCCGGCGGTGGCCTTCACGGCGTCCACCAGGACGCCCCTGCCGTGGGTGTTGCCGTCCGAGGTGGCGTGGAAGCGCAGCCGGACCTGCTGGCCGAGGTAGCCGTCCAGCGGGATGTGCAGCTTCCGGTACGTGCCGGAACTGCCGCTCAGCCCGGGGGTGTTGGCGCTGGTGTTGCCGATCGGGGCGCCGTCCACGGTGCCGCCCAGGGCGGTCCAGTGCTTGCCCTGGTCGGTGGAGGCCTCGACGGTCAGGAAGTCGTAGTCCTGCTCGGTGTCGTACCAGGCCGCGGCGTCCAGCGCGGCCGGTCCGGTGGCGGTGCGCAGGTCGACGTCCCGGGCGAGGGAGTTGTCGAGGTTGTCGCCGGTGTCGCTCCACCACTGCTTGGAGCCCTCGTACGGGTCGGCGAGGTCGGTGCTGGTGGTGCCGTCCGGCAGGTGGACCAGGACCGCCTGCGCCTGGTCGGTGTTGTAGCTGCTCACCCCGAGGGCGTGGCTGGAGCGGGTGGCGGCCTGCGCCTCGTCGTAGTTGAGCCAGCCGAACTGCAGCTTGCTCCAGGCGTCGAGGTCGCCCGGGTAGCCGCCGGTGGTGTTGGGGCCCTTGCCCAGGTACGAGCCGGAGGACATCAGCGACCAGAAGTTGACGCTGTTGTCGCCGCCGGTGGTGCTGTACAGGTCGGGCAGGCCGAGGTTGTGGCCGTACTCGTGGGCGAACAGGCCGACGCCGCTGTTCTCGCCGCCCTGGACGTAGTCGTAGACGTAGAGGCCGGTGTCGCCGACGGGCGCGCCGCCGATCTTGTCGCCGTCCGGGCCGGTCTGCCCGGTCGCGTCCGGGAAGGCCCAACTGCGGTGTGCCCACAGCGCGTCGGTGCCCTGTGCGCCGCCGCCCCAGGTCTCGTCCACGCCGGCGTGCACGACGATGACGTTGTCCAGGTAGCCGTCGGGCCGGTTGAACTCGCCGTCCTTGTCGTGGTCGTAGCGGTCGTAGACGTCGTACTGGGCGAGCTGCGCCTTGATGTCGGCGGACGAGCGGCCCTTGGCGACCTCGCCGTCGAACCAGGCCTTCACGGCGTCCCGGACGAACTCCTGGGCCTCGGTCCAGGCGCCGGAGCCCTGCGGGCCCTTGTTGCTGCCGTAGCGGGCCTCGTTGTACGGGACGGTGACCCAGTCGCTGACCGTGCCCTCGACGTCGTACCGGCCGGAGGACTGGGTGCGGTAGTAGTTGCGCATCGACACGGCGCCGGGCGCGTCGTCGAAGAACATCTTCTGGTAGTACGTGCGGTCGAAGTCCGGCGACCACAGGGTGTGGTTGTCGTCCTTGCCCGGCTTGGGGATCTGGTCGTGGCGCGGGCCGGGGGTGCCGCCGTAGCGGGGCTGGCCGTTCCACTGGGTGGAGTTGTCCACCTCGTCGCCGAACTGGGCGAGGATCACGAAGACCTTGTCCGTGCGCTGGTGCGCCAGTTGGACGTAGTCGTTGCCGACCTTCACCTTCGCCGGGGCCCGCTTGTCGGCGGTCTTGGCGACGGCGCCCTTGTTGAGCTGCTCCAGGGCCTTGCTGCGGAGCGCCTGGCGCTCGCGCTCCTGGGGGACGAGCGGTGCGGGCGGGGCCTCGGCGCCCTGTGCGGCGGCGTCGGAGGCCGCGGCGGCGGTGACGGTGAGGGGGGTCGGGGGAGCGGCTTGGGCGGGGGTGCCCAGCAGGGTGGCCGCTATCGCGCTCGTGGTGAGCGCTGCTGCGAGGGCCGCGGACAGTCTGCGCAACTGACCGGTCCTTTCCGGGGGATGGGGTGCTTCGGATCATCGGTCGATGAAGCGCAGGTAATATTTCACATGTCACGGGTCACGTGGAAGGGGTCCGGGGCAAGCGAAAGGGGCGCCGCACCCGCAGGTGCGACGCCCCTTTCCGTGACGTCCTGTCTAGCCGTTGCCGAAGTCCAGCGCCAGGCTGAACGCCACCAGTGCCGCGAACACCGCCGCCAGGGTGGCCGGCCCGGCGGCGGACAGTGCCACCACGGCCACGCCGAGCAGGACCAGTTTCAGCACCAGCCGGGCGGCGAGCGGCAGTTCGACCTTCGCCCGGCGCTCGGCCAGGAACACGTCCCAGACCGCCCGGGCCGCGGCCGGGATGCCGAGCCCCAGCAGCAGCCACAGGCCCAGGCTGTCGCCGGTCCTGAACCCCCAGTAACAGAGCGCCGCCAGGCTCGCGAGCTGCACCCCGAAGCCGAGTTCGGTGCCGGCCCTGGCCAGCGACCTGCGCAGCCGCCGCTCCGTCGGGCCGGGTCCGTCGATCGTCATCCGCGCGCTCTCCCCGCCTCGGTCCCGGCCTCGATCCCGGCCCCGATCCCCGCCTCGATCCTCGCGCCGTCCGCCGCCGGGGCCGCCGCCGGGACCGGACGGCGGACAGGCGGAGGGCTGCTCCAGCGGAGTGTCCCAGCCCGGTCGGGCGAACTCAACGGATCCTCCCGCGGCTGCCGGTCCGATGCCTCCCACCTGCCGGTCCGTCAACGGCGTTGCCGTCAGCGGGTGCTGTACTCGACGGTCACGCTGACCACCACCAGCACGCCGTACACCACCGCGAGGGTGGTCCGCCCGGTGGCGTACAGCGCGAGCGCGGCCGTGCCGAGCGTCAGCAGCTTGAGGACGATCTCGGCGGGCAGCGGGAGCCGGTACTTCGGCCCGCCCGCGGCCAGGAACAGGCCCCAGACGAGGGCGGCCAGGGCCGGTGCGCCGAGCCCCAGCAGAAGCCGGGTGCCCAGGTCGGACCCGGTCTTGAAGCCCCAGTAGCAGAGCGCCGCCAGCATGGCGAGCTCCAGCCCGAAGGCGAGGCCGGCGTTGCCGGCGGTCAGCGGGGTCCACTGCCGCTGTCCGACCGGGCCGGGTCTGTCGATCTTCATTTCGCGCTCTCCCCGTTCCACTGCTCCGCCCGGGCCGGGCGGCGACCACGCGGAGTGTCGCAGTCCGGCCCGGGCGGCGCAATGGACAGACCCGAACGGGTCACCCCAAGGAGGCCCGGAGGAAGGAGAGTTCGGCCCGGGTCAGCTGCTCGTTCATCCCGTCCGGAGTCATGTGGGTGACGCCCGGCAGCGGCAGCACCGTGTGCGGGCGGCCGGCCTTGGTGAGGGCCTGGGAGAGCAGCAGGGTGTGCGAGGGGTGGACGTTGTCGTCGGCCAGCCCGTGGATCAGCAGCAGCGGCCTGGTCAGCGCGGGCGCGTCGGCGAGCAGGCAGTCGCCGGCGTAGCCCTCGGGGTTGTCCTGCGGCAGGCCGAGGTAGCGCTCGGTGTACGCGGTGTCGTACTGCCGGAAGTCGGTGGGCGGGGCGCCCGCGCAGGCGGCGTGGAAGACGTCCGGGCGGCGCAGCACCGCGAGCGCGGCGAAGTAGCCGCCGTACGACCAGCCGCGCACGGCGACCCGGCCGAGGTCGAGGTCCGGGTGGTGCGCGGCGAGCGCGTGCAGGGCGTCGACCTGGTCGTCCAGGGCGGCCTGGGAGAAGCGGCGGAAGATCGCCCGGGTGAAGTCCGGGGAGACGAACGGGGTGCCGCGGTTGTCGGTGGTGACCACGGCGAAGCCCTGGTCGGCCCACCACTGGCGGAGCTGCCAGCGGCGCGGCTCGGCGGCCACGGCCTGGTAGCCGGGCCCGCCGTAGATGTCCAGCAGGACGGGCAGCCGGCGGCCGGGGCCGTGCTCGCGCGGGTAGACGACGGCGGTCGGCAGGCCGCGTTCGGTGACCCGGGCGAGCCGCGGGCTGACCCGGTACGGCAGCGCGGCGCTGAGGTCGGTGAGCGGCAGCCCGGCGCTGAGGTCGGTGAGCGCCCGCTCGCCGCCGTCGCGCAGGACGCGGCGGCGGATCCCGTCGGCGGTGGCCGAGGTGAGGACCAGGGTGTCGGCGGCGGCAAGGGCGGAGTGCGTGCCGGGGCCGGTGGTGAGGGGCTCGGGCGCGCCGCCGTCCGGGTCGATCAGGTGGACGTACTGGTCTGCGGGGTCGCCCTGGCCGGTCTCGCAGAGCAGTCGGCCGCGCAGCAGTCCGACCACCCGGCGGATCTGCAGCCCGGTGGTGTCCAGCGGCTTGCCGTCCAGGGCGAGGCCGCGGGCCTGCGGGGTGTCGTGGACGGTGAGCAGTCGGCCGTCGGCCAGTCGGCCGGGGGTTCCGGGCAGGTCGTCGACCCAGAACTCGTCGGTGGTGCGGGAGAGTTCGCGGGTCGCGCCGGTGGCCGGGTCGGCGCTGAGGAGCAGCACGTTCTGCTGCAGCCGGTCGGCGACGGTGAGCAGCACCTCGTGGTCGGAGGCCCAGGAGGCGGCGCAGAGGTACGGGAACCCGTCGGTGTCCCAGCGCAGCCGGACCCGGCCGCCGTCGAGGCCGAGGACCCAGAGCTGGACGTCCGCGTTGGGGCCGCCGGCCTGCGGGTAGGCGAAGTCCTCGGGGGCCTCGGCGGGGCGGGCCGGGTCGGCGAAGTAGCGCCGGGGGAGGGCGGATTCGTCCACCCGGGCGGCCAGCAGCGCGCCACCGTCCGGGCGCCACCAGTGGCCCCGGGCACGGCCGAGCTCCTCGGCGGCGGCGAACTCGGCCACGCCCCAGCGGGCGCCGTCAGCGGGGGAGAGCGGTTCGAGGCCGGGGGTGACGTACAGGGCGTCGTCGGCGACGTAGGCGACGCGCTGGCCGGTGGCGTCCGGCCGGGGGTCGAACGCGGGCCCGGCGACCGGGAGTTCGTCGCTGGTGGCGGCGGCGGTGTCGGTGCGGAACAGCCGGCCGTCGAGGGTGAAGACGGCGATCGCGAGGTCGGCGGTGGCCGCGTACGAGCCGATCCCGGCGGCGACCAGCCGGGTGCGCTCGCGCAGCCGGCGCTCGACGGTCGGCAGGTCGTCGCGGCGGCCGGTGCGGCCGGGCAGCAGTGCGGCCGGGTCGGCGACCGTCCGCTCCTCGCCGGTGGCGGTGTCGAGCAGGTGGAGGCGGTCGACCGGATCCTCGGGACCGTTCGAGCGGAGCAGCAGCAGCCGGGTACCGTCCTCGGCGAGGGTGTACGCGCGCGGTGCGCCGAAGGTGAACCGGCCGGTACGGGCGCTGAGGGCAAGGAAGGCGTCGGTGATGGTCACGGCCCGATCGTGGTCGCGCGGTGCGTGCCCCGACCAGTAGTCTGTCATGTGAAATGTCACACACCACGTGATGTGCGCCATACGACGCCGCGCGACGCCATATGACGCCATACGAGGCCATGGAAGGCCGGACGAGCGGAGGAAACCGTGACCGAGGACCTGAAGACCGCCGAGCCCCCGGCCCCGCTGCCCGCCGCCGACGGCCTGTTCAGCGTGTCGACGGACGCGGCGCACCTGAACCACGGGTCGTACGGCGCCGTGCCCCTCCCGGTGCAGCGCGCGCAGGAACGGCTGCGGACCGAACACGAGCTCGACCCGGACGGCTTCTTCGCCGACCTCCCGGCCAGGATCGCCGCCGCCCGGGCCCTCATCGCCGCCGAACTGGGCACCGACCCCGACCGGCTCGCCCTGGTCGCCAACGTCACCGAGGCGGTCGCGATCGCCCTGGACACCCTCCCGCTCGCCCCCGGCGACCGGATCCTGGTCACCGACCACGGCTACGGCGCGGTGACCCAGGCCGTCGCCCGCAAAGCCGCCGAGACCGGAGCCGAACTGGTCGTCGCTCGGATCCCGCTGGACGCCCCGGACGAGCACGCCGTCCGGGAGGCCGTGCTCGCCGCCGTGGACGCACGCACCACCGTCGCCGTCCTGGACCAGCTCACCTCGCCCACCGCCCGCCTGGTGGCCGGCCCGGCCCTGCTCGCCGACCTGCGCGAACGCGGCGTGACCACCGTCGTCGACGGCGCCCACGCGCCCGGCATGCTGCCCGCCCCGGCCGACCCGAACGCCGACTTCTGGTTCGGCAACCTGCACAAGTGGGCCTTCGCCCCGCGCGCCACCGGCGTCCTCGCCGTCCGCCCCGAGTGGACCGGCCGGGTACGCCCGCTGGCGCTGTCCTGGGAACACGACAAGGGCTTCCCGGGCAACGTCGAATGGCGCGGCACCTGCGACTACACGCCCTGGCTGGCCGCCCCGGCCGGCTTCGACCTGCTGCGCACGCTCGGCCCGGCGGCGGTGGCCGCCCACAACACCGCGCTCGCCGCGTACGGCCGGCAGGCGCTGGTCGAACGCGCGGGGCTGGAACCGCTGCCCGCGACGCCCGGGGTGTGGATGCGCACGGTCCGGCTGCCGGCCGGCCACGGCGAGACCGAGCCGCAGGTACGGGCGCTGATGGCCGAGGTGTGGCAGCGGCTGCGCACCCGCATCGCCGTCCGCCCCTGGGCCGGCGGCGGGGTGCTGCGGATCAGCGCCCAGCTGTACAACCGGCCGGAGGAGTACGAGCGGCTGGCGGACGGGCTGGCGGGGGTGCTCAAGGAGCTGGAGGGCTAGCGTCCGAGGCTCGCGTCCCCGCGCAGGTTCGCGTCCCCGCGCAGTCCCGTGTCCCCGCGCGGGCTCGTGTCCCCGCGCGGGCTCGCGTCCCCGCGCAGCTCCGCGAGCAGCAGGTTCCGGTCGGCGAGCAGCCCGGTGAGGATCCGCCGGGCCGCCCGCAGCAGGTCGGCCACGTCCCCGCCGGCCAGCGCGTAGACCACCGTGCTGCCCTCCCGGGTGGCGGTGACGATGCCGGACCGGCGCAGCACCGCGAGCTGCTGGGAGAGACTGGAGGGTTCGACCTCCAGCTCGGCGAGCAGGCAGCGGACGGGCGTCGGCCCGGCCTGGAGCAGTTCCAGCACCCGGATCCGGACGGGATGGCCGAGCATCCGGAAGAACTCGGCCTTGGCCTGGTAGAGCGCCACCGTCACGAGGCCCCCCTTCCTGGTGTCGGTCCGGGTTCAGATCTCCAGCGATAGTTCGATCCGCTTGAGCTGGTGGCGGGCCATCGCGAGGTTGGAGCGGCTGCGGTTGAGCGCCAGGAAGAGGAACAGGCCGCGCCCGGTGGGCGTCGTGATCGGCCGGACCATGTGGTACTGGTTGGTCAGGCTGATCAGGATGTCCTCGATCTCGTTGTCGTGCAGGTTGAGCATCTCCATCGCCCGCATCTTGGCGCGGACCACGTCGGTGTTCCCCGCCGCGGCGACGTTGAGGTCCAGCTCGCCGCCGTCGCCGAGGCTGCCGAGCGCCATGCCGCTGCCGTAGTCGACCAGGGCGACGCCGATCGCGCCGTCGATCGACATGGCGTCCTTGAGGGACGTCTCCAGGTTCGCCATCGTGGCTGTCCTCCCGTGCGTCGGCGGCCGTGTGCGGGCCGCTTGGTGGCCGTGTGGTGGCTGTGACGACGACGGTAGGAAGCCTGCGGCCCGGTCCACCGGGAATGACCGGAGATGTCCGAACTCGGACGCATCGCGATCGCTTGAAGACATTTGCAACTATGGAGCTGTGCGGGAACTGATCCGTAGCGCGAAAAAACGGTGCTATCGATGTCAGTCCTCCCGGGTAACCTCTCGCTGAGATGCGAGATCACACCAACCACACCCGGACGGCGATGAACACCCCCGATCCAGAGCCCCAGGTCGACCAGGAGCTCAGCCCCGCCGAGGCGTACGCGGCCAGTCGTCGCCGGGCCAAGGAACAGGCCACCGCCCTGTACGGCTTCCAGCAGCTGTACGACTTCCCGCTGGACGACTTCCAGCTGGAGGCCTGCGAGACGCTGGAATCCGGCTCGGGTGTCCTGGTCGCCGCCCCCACCGGCTCCGGGAAGACCATCGTCGGCGAGTTCGCCGTGCACCTGGCCCTGGCCGCCGGGCGCAAGTGCTTCTACACCACGCCCATCAAGGCCCTGTCCAACCAGAAGTACGGTGACCTGGTCAAGCGCTACGGCGCCGCCAAGGTCGGCCTGCTCACCGGCGACAACACCGTCAACGGCGACGCCCCCGTGGTGGTCATGACCACCGAGGTGCTGCGCAACATGCTCTACGCCGGCTCCAGCACCCTCAACGGCCTCGGCTACGTCGTCATGGACGAGGTGCACTACCTCGCCGACCGCATCCGCGGCGCCGTCTGGGAGGAGGTCATCATCCACCTTCCCGAGTCGGTCACCCTCGTCTCGCTCTCCGCGACCGTCTCCAACGCCGAGGAATTCGGCGACTGGCTGGACACCGTGCGCGGCGGCACCAAGGTGATCGTCTCCGAGACCCGCCCGGTGCCGCTGTGGCAGCACGTGATGGCCGGCAACCGGATGTACGACCTGTTCGCCAACCCCGACCGGGACGGCCGCCCCAAGAACAACCTGAAGAACCCCGGCAAGGCCGTCAACCCCGAACTGGTCCGGCTCGCCCGCTCCGAGGTCGACCGCAACCCCCGCGACCGCTTCGGCCGCGGCCGGGGCCGCTCGATGCCCAACGGCCGTCCCGGCCGGGTCTGGACACCGGGCCGGGTGGACGTCATCGACCGGCTCGACGCCGAAGGCCTGCTGCCCGCGATCACCTTCATCTTCAGCCGGGCCGGCTGCGAGGCCGCCGTCCAGCAGTGCCTCAGCTCCGGGCTGCGGCTCAACAAGGACTCCGACCGCGCCCAGGTCCGGGCCCTCGTCGAGGAACGCTGCGCCGACATCCCCGACGAGGACCTGCACGTCCTCGGCTACTTCGAGTGGCTGGACGGCCTGGAGCGCGGCATCGCCGCCCACCACGCCGGGATGCTGCCCCGGTTCAAGGAAGTCGTCGAAGAGCTCTTCGTGAAGGGCCTGGTCAAGGCCGTCTTCGCGACCGAGACCCTCGCGCTCGGCATCAACATGCCCGCCCGCTCGGTGGTCATGGAGAAGCTGGTCAAGTGGAACGGCGAGACCCACGCCGACATCACCCCCGGCGAGTACACCCAGCTCACCGGCCGGGCCGGTCGACGCGGCATCGACGTCGAGGGCCACGCCGTGGTGCTCTGGCAGCGCGGCCTCGACCCGGAGGCGCTGGCCGGCCTGGCCGGCACCCGTACCTACCCGCTCAAGTCCTCGTTCCGGCCCTCCTACAACATGGCCGTCAACCTGGTCTCCCAGTTCGGCCGGCACCGCTCGCGCGAACTGCTGGAGACCTCCTTCGCCCAGTTCCAGGCGGACCGCTCGGTCGTCGGCATCGCCCGCCAGGTGCAGCGCAACGAGGAAGGGCTGGACGGCTACCGCGAGTCGATGACCTGCCACCTCGGCGACTTCGACGAGTACATGGAGCTGCGCCGCCGGCTCAAGGACCGCGAGAACGAGATGGCCCGCGAAGGCACCAGCCAGCGCCGCGCGGCCGCCGTCGAGTCCATCGAGCACCTCAAGCCGGGCGACGTCATCCACGTCCCCACCGGCAAGTTCGCCGGCCTCGCCCTGGTCCTCGACCCCGGCCTGCCCCCGGTCGACCGCTCCGGCCGGGGCGACCGGCGCCACCCCGACTTCCAGGACGGCCCGCGCCCGGTGGTCCTCACCGCCGAACGCCAGGTCAAGCGGCTCGCCATGATCGACTTCCCGTACCCGGTCGCCGCGATCGAGCGCGTCCGCATCCCCAAGTCCTTCAACCCGCGGAGCCCGCAGTCCCGCCGCGACCTCGCCTCCGCGCTGCGCACCAAGGCCGGCCACCTCGAACCCGAACGGTTCCGCAAGGGCCGCGCCGCCGCCGCCGACGACCCGGAGATCACCCGACTGCGGGCCGAACTGCGCCAGCACCCCTGCCACGGCTGCTCCGACCGCGAGGACCACGCCCGTTGGTCCGAGCGCTACCACCGGCTGCACCGCGACACCGAAATGCTGGAACGCCGGATGCGCTCGCGCACCCACACCATCGCCCGCACCTTCGACCGGGTCTGCGCCCTGCTCACCGACCTCGGCTACCTCCGCGGCGACACCGTCACCGACGACGGCAAGCGGCTCGGCCGGCTCTACGGCGAACTCGACCTGCTCGCCTCCGAATGCATCCGCGAAGGGGTCTGGAGCGGCCTCGCCGCCGCCGAACTCGCCGCCTGCGCCTCGGCGCTGGTGTACGAGGCCCGCCAGGCTGACGACGCCGGAGCCCCCCGGGTGCCGGAGGGCGCGGCCAAGGAGGCGCTCGGCAAGATGGTCCGGATCTGGGGCCACCTGGACGCCCTGGAGGAGCAGCACCGGATCAACACCGCCGAGGGCGTCGGCCAGCGCGAACCCGACCTGGGCTTCGCCTGGGTCGCCTACCGCTGGGCGCTCGGCCACAACCTCGACCAGGTCCTGCGCGACGCCGACATGCCCGCCGGCGACTTCGTCCGCTGGACCAAGCAGCTGATCGACGTCCTCGGCCAGATCCAGGACGCCGCCGGCGAGGACGCCGACCTCCGCAAGACCGCCCGCAAGGCCGTCGACAGCCTCCGCCGCGGCATCATCGCCTACTCCTCCGTGAGCTGACCGCGCAACGCCAAGGGGCCCGCACGTTCGCGTCGTCGAACGTGCGGGCCCCTTGGCGCTCCCACCCCCACCCGCCTGCCCGCCGCCGCTTCGGCTCAGCCGAAGCGGCGGCGTTGTTTCCAAACTCCGAGGCCCGCGCTGACGGGGACGTAGGGAGTTGGACGACCCGCTCCCCAGGGAACTGGGGCGCGGGCAGAGGGATGGGCAGAAGCAAGGTGATCCCAGGCGAGACGTTCAGTGAGCAGGGTCCACCGGGGCGAAGTAGTCGCGGAGCATCTCCGTCGTCCACGCGGGCTGGCGCACCTCTCCGCGCGGGCCGAACTCCTCGAACCAGGGCTTCACTTCGAGGACCGGGGTGCCGTCGATGGCGTCCAGGTCCTCGACGTGCAGGTCCAGGCCGTCGACCTTGACGAGCCGGCAACGGGAGGACCCCAGCCAGTTGATGCGCCGCATGTTCCGGTGGCCGAACACGCCGACCTCGGGCCAGTCCGGGTTGTCCCGGGGACGGCGTGCGCCGAAGTTCAGATCGGCCGGGTCGGTCTTGTGGAACCGGAAGATCACATCGAGGTGGGAGAACTCCTCCAGCCCCTTCGTCGCGTCGAGCGGAAACCTGTCGCCGTCCAGTCGGATGATGGCACGTGTCCCTCCCCAGTAGTCGTCGGTCGGTTCCGTTCGGCCTCCCACAACATGCCCGAGCGCCTCCACGCTGAAGACTTCACCCACGTGCTTCCCCTCCTCTGAACGGACCCGCCAGGACGGCGGGTCAGATGGTGGCCGCCAGGTACTCGGCGGCGAGCCTGTCGATGGTGTCGATGGCCTGCACCTTCCGTCCGCGATAGGGCGACAGAGCACTGCGGATGCCCAGGGCGACATCGCGGGTACGGGCGGAGCGGACCGCCTGCATGGCGTCGAGCGACCGGGACCAGATTGTGCAGGCTTCCTCGATCGAGTGTTGCCGGGCCTTCACGAGGCCCAGGTGACCGAGGGTCACCGCGTGGGTCCTGGTGAAGGAAGCGACCTTCCGCGTTGCAACGCTGCGTTCGAACTCCTTCGCCGCACCTTCCAAGTCGCCGAGGTCGCGTAGCGCCGACGCCGTTTCGTGCGCCAAGGAGGCCTCGCCGAAGAAGAACACCCGGGCCGGTTCGTCGTCGCCGGGCGAGGCCGCGGACAGATCCCGCTCAGCCTGAAGGAGCGCGGCGTTCGCCTCCGCGGTGCGCCCGGCAGCAGCGAGAGCACGTGCGTGGACGACGCCGAGCAGGGACCGCTCGCGAGGGCTGGCGAGCCCGTACCGGTCGCCGGCCATGGATGCCTCGGCGACCCTGACGGCATGGTCCGGCTTCCGGAGGTCGACCGCCTGGTGGGCCATGGCGCGCAGTACGTGGCCGGCCATCGCGGCGTCGTCGGCCTCGGCCGCCAGCTTCACGGCGACGGTGTAGTAGTGCTGGGCGGTG
This sequence comes from Kitasatospora sp. NPDC034035, assembly GCF_055575755.1. Lineage (NCBI taxonomy): Bacteria > Bacillati > Actinomycetota > Actinomycetes > Kitasatosporales > Streptomycetaceae > Kitasatospora > Kitasatospora sp. NPDC034035. The sequence goes on from NZ_JBVISA010000005.1 coordinate 26,459, forward strand.
GGGTGCTCGCCGTTGTCGAACGCCGTCCACCCTGCCAGGTAGGCGAGTTCGGATGCTGCGGAGAACATGTCCCGCCGAATCCGGTCGGAGGAGAAGGTGCCCTGGAGGAACTCTCCGACGTCCGTGAGGAGGTACTGCGCGACCGCCGTGCGGCCGTGCCCGCCGCCACGGCGCTGGTCGAGCTGGGAGAACAGCCCCGCCATCTCGCGGACGGCGTCCACATCGGCCTGGCCGGAGCGGTGTTGTGTGATGCCGCGACTCTCCGTTCGGGCCATGTGCTCCCACCAACTGTCGGGGGGGATACTCAGCGCTCCGAGAGAGTACGTGAGCGTGCGGAGGAGCTGTCTGCGTTCCACGTCAACGTCGATCCGTCCAAGAGCCGCCAGGGCTTTCAGCGTATCCAAACCCCAGTCACGTAGATCCGATTGCTCGTCTCCGAACCCCATCGCACACAGGGTGACGTCACGGTTCAGCCAGGTGGTGAGCACCTGCGTGAGGTACTGAGGGATGTTCCCGGAGGGCATCACGCCCTGGCGGACCCATTGCGTGACGGATGCCCGGCTCGGCCGTGCCGGATCGTTGTGACCGGCCGCGACGGCGCACAAGGCCCGGGCGAGGGCTTCGTTCGGTCGGCCTGTTTCCCGGATGAGCTGTCCCAGCCGTTCATTGGGCTGGCGGGTACGCCCCATGGGGGTCTCCTGGCGGTGCCGTTTAACCGGTTTAACAGCGGAAGGTAGCCGACACCTTACTCCCAGCGAACTTGGGCGGTTTGCTGTTCGTGCAAGGCAGTCACAGGTTGCACTGCGAATGTTCCGTCACGTTCGGCCAGCAGCAGGGACGTTTTCCCGAAAGCCCGGCCCCGAGTGAGTGAGGCGCCCTCATGGAGCCCGGATCACACATCATCACGACGAGGTTTACCGCTGAACGGGAGCGGATCGGTGAGCTCCGCCGCTGGGCCCGGATGGCTGTGCCGCTGCTTGGTCTCGGCTTGGACGACCGGCAGCGCGGTGACGTGCTGGGCGACGTGGAACTCGTCCTGTCCGAACTCGGCACCAACGCCGTGCAGCACGGCTGCGGCGGCGACCAGCCGGATCTGAAACTGACCGCCTCTCTGACGTCCGCCCCGGGTGTGCTGCGAGTGTCCGTGGCCGACCCGGGCGGCGGCAGGCCCGAGTGCCGGTCGGTGAGCGACGAGGCGACCTGTGGGCGCGGCCTGAGGTTGGTCATGGGGGTCGTGTCCCGGTTCGGTGTCGAGAACCTTCCCGAGGGTGGCAAGGAGATCTGGTCCGAGATCGACCTGCCCGATCCGGTTACCGGGTGGTGCGTGACCTCGTCATGCTCACCGAGCTGATGGAGACGGTGCGCCGCACTCACCTCGACGCCCCACACCCGCCGGCAGGCCGCCCACCGAGTCGCGTGCCTGCGGGGAGCCCCCGGGGCCCCTGGACCTGGGGGCCGCGAAGAACCGAGCAAGGAAACGGAGTTCACATTGGACGTGACCCAAGGGGTCTTCGTCACCCTCGACGGTCTCAGTGCGAGCGGGAAGACCACCGTCGCCCCGCTGGTCGCCGCGTTCGTCAACGGCGTTCACCTCACGGACGGGGCATTGCCGACGTTCCCCCGCATGCGGGCGGAAGTCGACGCCGCCGGCGTTCTGTCGGCGCGGTTCCACTGGTGGATGATGGCCAACCACATCAAGTCCGAGACCGCGCGGGCGCTCGTGGAGGTCGGCCGAACGGTGGTGGTCGAGTCCTACTTCCCGCGCACCATCGCCACTCACAGGGCGATGGGGCAGGACTGCGTGCCGGAGTACCCGAGCGATGCCCTCGTGCCGGACGTGCCGATCCTCCTGGGAGTGGACGAACGCGTACGCCAAGAGCGGCTCAATCGACGCTCCGAGCGAGGGACGCTGACGTACTGGCACCAGCGGGAAGAGCCGAACGTGGCGGAAAGCTCCCGCGTGTACCGGGAGTTCGGTCTGGTGCCGGTGGACGGCACCGGCCGTACGCCCGAGGAGGTGGCGAGGGGCATCGCCGATATCGTGCGCGCGCATGCCCGTACCGCATCGAGGAAGGCAACTTCCCATGACCGCGATTGAGTTCGAGGCGAAGGTCCTCAACATCGAGCCGGAGACGATGCGCGCCCTGCTGGCGGAAGCCGGCGCCGAGCACCTGCGTGACCGGTTCCAGCGCCGCTATGTCTACGACATCCCCGGTCGGCCGGGTGCGTGGGTCCGGCTGCGTGACACCGGTTCCGACGTCACCCTGTGCGTCAAGGAGATCCACTCCGACGCGATCGACGGCGTCACCGAGACGGAGACGAGCGTCGGCGACTTCGACGCCATGAACACGCTCCTCGGCAAGCTCGGCTACCAGCCGAAGGCGTACCAGGAGAACCGCCGGTCCTCCTGGACGCTGGGCGGCGCGGCCATCGAGATCGACCACTGGCCGCTGATCCCCCCGTACCTGGAGATCGAGGGCGACAGCGCCGAACACGTCCACACGACCGCGCTCTCGCTGAAGCTCCCCTTGGGGGAGCTGACCAGCGAGAACACGACCAAGGTCTACCGCCGGTACGGGATCGACATCGAGGCGATCCCCCGGCTCACGTTCGAGTGACAGGAGACGAACCTTGTCGGCAACCAACCGTCCGGCGGTCAGGGTCGTCCGCGACAGGACTGTCCGCATCAAGGTGATCGACGACTGCGGATTGGCCTGCACGTTCTGCCACAACGAGGGAACGCCCGTCACCGCCGACCACCGAGGCCGCACCGAACTGCCCTTCGCAGCCGGTCCGGGCAGGACCGGCCGCGTATCGATCTACAGCGAGACGAACGGGGTCGGCTTCCTTGCCGCCAGGATGGCCCCGGACATGTCTTTCCGACGTGCGGTGCGAACCGTGGCGAGGGCGTTCGACGCCGACGAGGTTCACCTCACGGGCGGGGAACCCACGCTCCACACGGAAGTGTCCTCGCTGGTCTCGGCGCTCACCGGAATGGGGCTGAGCGTCGGAATGACCAGCAACGGGGAGCGCGGCCGGCAGGTCATGCGGGATTGCTCGGCGGCCGGCCTCAACCGGGTCAATGTCTCCGTCTTCGGCACGACCCCCGAAGAACTCCGAGCCGTTCAGTCCGAGCGCTTCAGGTCGGCGGGTCTGGCCGGGACGAAGATCCGCGCCGCGGAGCAGACCATCCGGGCTGCCGTTTCCAACGGCGTGAAGGTCTCCGTGAACATCGTCGTCCCCGGTATGACCCACGTCGACCGCATCGTCAACCTGGTGGAGTCGTACGGTCAGTTCGCGGACGTGCGGATGCTCACCAGCATCCAGGACGGAGCGGAGTCGACCGCGGCCATCTCCGAAGTGCTCGCCCGTGTCGGCGCGGAACCGGTGCTCCGGACGTTCACCGCTGGGACTTCCGATGAGCGCACCCTCTACCGGGCGCTCGGCAGCCGGGCGGTCTATGTCAAGCGATTGCTGCCCGTACGGCTTCCCGGTACGTGCGCGTCGTGTCGATTGAACAATGACACGGACTGTGAGGAGGGCTACTACGGCATCCGCCTGTACCTCACTGATCAAGGGGAGTACATGGTGGGCGTCTGTATCCAGCGGATGGACCTCTGCGTTCCTGTGCCCGAGTTGCGGAGGAGCGGGATCGTGGAAGAGGTGAGGGCTTTCAAGGATGCAGAGGTCCGAAGGCTGACGAGCGCGTCCGGGACCGCTGCCTGACCGAGGCCGAATGCGGCGGGTGGCCGCGGGCTGCGCAACGCCAAGGGGCCCGCACGTTCGACGACGCGAACGTGCGGGCCCCTTGGCGTTGCGCAGTGCGGCCGACGGCGCTCGGGTCGAAGTGGACAAAGTAGGATGACTCAACTCCCGCGCTACGCGCGAAGAGTTCCATCAATGTTCCATTTGCCCGATTTATCTCCCGCTTCACACGCACGGAGCCACCCTCATGGACAAGCTGTCCACCGCCGACACCGACGGCGCGATAGAGACCCGCGGTATCGAACCCGTCCCGGACCACGAGCGCCGGGGCAGAGTCCGCGAGCTCTTCCCGACCTGGGTCGCGGCGAACATCAGCGTCCTGCTCCTCACCATGGGCGCGGCCCTGGTGGTGTTCAACCAGTTGAACTTCTGGCAGGTCCTGATCGTCGCCGCGTGCGCCGCGCTCGCCTCCTTCGGCATGGTCGGCCTGCTGTCCGTCTCCGGCAAGTGGGGCGGAGCCCCGGGTGCCACGCTCTCCCGGGCGACCTTCGGTGTGCGCGGCAACCTGTTCCCCGGCGCGATCCTCTGGATCGCCCGGTTCGGCTGGGAGACGATCAACGCCGTCACCGGTGCCTACGCCGTGCTGACCGTCCTTGACCTGCTCTTCGGCGTCAAGAGCAACACCGTGCTGATCGTCGTCACGCTCTTCGTCTTCGTCGCCTGCACCTTCCTGGTCTCCGGCATGGGCCGGAAGGCGCTGAACGTCTGCAACACCTGGTCGACGTACCTCTTCGGCATCTTCAGTGTCCTGGTGCTGGGCTACCTGGTCGCGACCATGCACTGGAGCGAGGTCTTCGCCAAGCCCGCGGGCACCACCGCGATGATGATCGCCGGCATCGGGACCATCGCCGCCGGTGGCATCAGCTGGGTCCCCACCGGCCCGGACTTCGCCCGCTACCTGCCGCACGCCGCCTCCGGCCGGAAGATCGTCGGCGTGACGGTCTCCGGCGCCGGCCTGGTGATGGTGCCGATGGTGCTGATGGGTGCCGTGATGGCGGTGGCCTCGCCGGGCCTGGCCGAGGCCGCGGACCCGGTCTCCTTCCTCGGCGACCTGCTGCCGACCTGGCTGGCCGTGCCCTACCTGCTGACCGCGATCGTCGGCATGCTGCTGATCAACAGCCTCTCCATGTACTCGGCCGGCTTCACCGCGCAGACCATGGGCGTCAAGCTGCCGCGCGCCATGGCCGTCAGCATCAACGCCGTGATCTCGCTGGTCGGCGGCCTGCTGCTGATGCTGGTCGCCAAGAGCTTCCTGGGCTCCTTCATCACCTTCCTGATCCTGCTGGCCGTCTCCTTCTCGGCCTGGATCGGCGTCTACGCGGTGGACATGTTCCGGCGCCGCTCGCGCGCGGTGCGCTACGACGCCGCCGCGCTGATGGACACCGGCCGGAGCAGCCGGTACTGGTACGTGGGCGGCTTCTGCTGGCAGGCGATGGTGTCCTGGGTGCTCGCGCTGCTGATCGGGCTCGCCTTCACCAAGTGCGACTGGTTCGCCGGCCCGTTCTCCGGCACTTTCGTCGGCAAGTACGGGCTCGCCTGGGCGGCGACCATCGTGATCTCCGGCGTGATCATGGCCGTGCTTCCCACGCCGCGGGAGAACACCTCCGCCGGCGCCGAGCAGCCCGCCGGTCTCCAGGCGGAGCAGGCCGAACGGGTCACCGCCTGACCGCGTGACGCCAACATCCCGGACGCCCCCGTCCGACCGAAAGGGCCCGCCGCACCGAGTGCGGCGGGCCCTTCGTGTCGGGCTGCTCAGCGCGTCGCCAGGGCTTCCAGGACGCGGTCGAGGGAGGTGCCGAGGCCCCAGCGGGTGGCGAGTTCCTCGAGGGTCATCGGGTCGAGGGGTTCGCGGGGGAGGGCCGGGTCGAAGGCGGGCAGGGGAGCGTCGTCGGCGACCCGGACCACCTTCGGGGCGACGTCGAGGTAGGCGGAGCCCTCGACGATGTTGCGGCGGCGGGCGGGGGTGAGCTTGGAGGCGAGGTCGAGGGCGGCGGCGCGGATGCCGGCGAGGTCCCCGTACTCGTTGATCAGCTGGGTGGCGGTCTTCTCGCCGATGCCCTTGACGCCGGGCAGGCCGTCCGACGGGTCTCCGCGCAGGGCGGCCATGTCGGCGTACCGGGCGCCGCGCACGCCGTACTTCTCGAGCAGCAGGGCGTCGTCGGTGACCTGGAGGTTGCCCATGCCCTTGACGGGGTAGAGCACGGTGATCCCGCGGGCGTCGTCGACCAGCTGGAAGAGGTCGCGGTCCCCGGTGACGATCTGCACCGGCCCCTTGGCGCGGGCCGTGAGGGTGCCGATCACGTCGTCGGCCTCGTAGCCGGGGGAGCCGACCCGGGCGATGCCGAGCGCGTCCAGCACCTGCTCGATCACCGGGACCTGCGGGGCCAGCGTGTCGGGCACCTCCTCCTCGCCGTCCTCGGCGGCCTCGGCGACCCGGTGGGTCTTGTACGAGGGGACGAGGTCGACGCGCCACTGGGGGCGCCAGTCGGCGTCCATGCAGGCGACCAGTTCGTCGGGGCGGTGGTCGTGGACCAGCCGGGCGATGAAGTCCAGCAGGCCGCGGACGGCGTTGACCGGCTCGCCCTGCGGCGAGCGCAGGGTGTCCGGTACGCCGTAGTAGGCCCGGAAGTACAGGCTGGCGGAGTCGAGCAGCATCAGTCGCGGTGCGGTCACGCCTCCGATCATGCCGTACGAGGGTGACATCGGAGGGCCTCGGTGCCCGTGCGGCGCCACTGCCCGTGCCCGTGCGGCGTCGGCGTTCGTGTGCCGTCAGCGCTCGTGCGCCGTCAGTGCTCGTGCGGCCCGGAGCGGTGGACCGGGCCGTGGGCGTCGGCACAGTGCTCGGCGGCCGTGTCGCCCGGGGCCGCGATCTGCAGCAGTGCGCCCGCCTCGTCCTCGCCGACGTGGTCGACCTGGAGGGTGCTGTGGGTGATCCCGTACTCGTCGGCGAGCCGGCGTTGGAGCTGGCGCCGGACGGCGTGGCAGTCGCCGCCGGGGGTGACCAGGATGTGCGCGGACAGCGCCGGCTGGCCGGAGGTGATCTCCCAGATGTGCAGGTCGTGGATCTCTTCGACCAGCGGCTCGGTGACCATCCGGTCGGCCACCGCGTCCGGGTCGATCCCGGCCGGGGCGGCTTCCAGGAAGATCCGCCCGGACTCCCGGACCAGTGCGACGCCGGCCTTGAGCATCAGCGCGACGACGATCAGCGAGGCGATCGCGTCGGCGCGGGCGAAGCCGGTGGTCAGGATGATCAGACCGGCGACGGCGGTGGCGATGAAGGCGTACAGGTCGGTGAGGACGTGCTGGAAGGCGCCCTCGACGTTGAGCGAGGTGCGGTTGGCCTTGGACATGCACCAGGTGGCCGCGAGGTTGACCACGATCCCGATCAGCGCGGTGACCAGCACCAGCGAGCCGGTGACCGCGGGCGGCGAGATCAGCCGGGTGACCGCCTCGTAGCCCAGCCAGGCCGAGAGCACCAGCAGGGTGACGCCGTTGGCCTGCGCGGAGAGGATCTCGGCGCGCTTGAGGCCGTAGGTGTAGCCGCCGCGGGCCGGGCGGGCGGCGAGCCGCATCGCGATCAGGGCGAGCACGATCGAGGCGGCGTCGGTGAGCATGTGGGCCGCGTCGGAGATCAGCGCGAGGGACTTGGCGGCGAAGCCGACCACGACCTCGCCGGCCATGAAGACGACGATCAGGGCGAGGGCGCTGAGCAGCCAGCGGCGGTCCGCGTCGGCGGAGACGCCGTGCGAGTGCCCACCGTGGCCGCCGTGCCCGCCGTGCCCACCGTGGCCGCCGTGCCCGCCATGGCTGCCGTGTCCGCCGTGACCGTGCGCGTGCCCGTCCCCGTTCGACGGCTGGTGGTCATGCGCATGATCATCGTGCGAATGCTCGGGCCTGGCCATGGAAGTCCTCTCTGGGCGCACGGATGGGAACAGGGGCGCGGCGCGACCGCCCTGCAACCGAAGTGAACCGCAGAATCGACAAAGATCCAAAGGCTGTACTGGTGACCGTTGTCGTTGCCGTTCGGGTGGCTTTACCCGGCGCACGCCGCAGCCGTCCGACCAGCAGAAATCCCCTGCGCCCGCGCCCAGTTGAGCTATCCCAGCGCCGCCATGTCCAAGGCCGGGTCCAGCGCCACCGCGTCCAGGGCCGCGGCGGTGGCCGCCCGAACCAGGGCCCGCATCAGCCGCAGGTCGTCCCCCTGTTCCGGATGCCACTGCACCCCGAGCGTGAAGCCGGGCCCCTCCAGCGCCTCCACCGTGCCGTCCGGCGCGTGGGCGCTCACCCGCAGGCCCGTCCCGACCCGGTCGACGGCCTGGTGGTGGAAGGTCGGTACCTCCAGCTCGCACTCCGGCAGCAGCCCGCCCAGCAGCGTCCCCGGCACCGGCCGCACCGGGTGCGAGCCGTACTTCCCCGGCGAGCCGCCGTGCACGTCCACCGGCACCACGTCCGGCAGGTGCTGCACCAGCGTGCCCCCGCACACCACGTTCAGGACCTGCATCCCGCGGCAGACGGCCAGCAGCGGCATCCCCGCCGCCAGCGCGGCCCGCAGCAGCGCGACCTCCCAGACGTCCCGCTCCGGCGAGTCCACCTCGGTCGCCGGATGGGCCGGCTCCCCGTAGTACGCCGGGTCGATGTCCGGCCCGCCCGCGATGACCAGCGCGTCCAGCCGGGCCAGCACCTCCGGCGCGCGCTCCGGGGCGTCGGGCGGCAGCAGGACGGCGACCCCGCCGGAGTCCCGGACGTACGCGGTGTACCGCTCGGGGACGAGAGCGACCCGACGGCTCCGCCAGTGGCTCCAACTCGCGTCCACCAGGTAGGTGCTGACGCCGATCAAAGGCCTGCGATCCATGGCGCGCATTCTCCTCCCGAACCGCCCGATACCCCGTCAACCACGCATATCGGCGCGCCACACACGCCTGCCCTCTTCCGCCCCGCGAGTCGCAGGCCGTACGGTTCGCTGTGACTGCTTGATCTCGAAGAGTGATCGACGGGTTCGAGGTCGTCACGGCCATCCGGGCCACCAGACCACCTAGACCATCGAGACCACCCAGGACACGAGGAAGGAGGGTTCCGTCATGTCCGAGAACGCCGCACCCGGGAACGCCGCCGCGGGGCCGCCGCCCCGGCCGCCGCTGACCCTGGACGAGCTGCGCACCCTGGTGGACGCCGGCAAGGTGCACACCGTGGCACTCGCCTTCACCGACATGCAGGGCCGGCTGCAGGGCAAGCGCTTCGCCGCCCGGTTCTTCCTCGACGAAGTCGCCGAGCACGGCGCCGAGGCCTGCGACTACCTGCTGGCCGTCGACGTCGACATGAACACCGTGGACGGCTACGCCTTCTCGTCCTGGGCCACCGGCTACGGCGACTTCGCGATGCGCCCCGACCTGGGCACCCTGCGGCTGACCCCCTGGCAGCCCGGCACCGCCCAGGTCACCGCCGACCTGGCCCGGCACGGCGGCCACCCGGTGGATGCCGCCCCGCGCCAACTGCTGCGCCGCCAGATCGCCCGGCTCGCCGAGTACGGCCTGGCCGCCGACATCGGCACCGAACTGGAGTTCCTGGTCTTCCGCGACACCTACGAGCAGGCCTGGCTCGGCGGCTACCGCGGCCTGACCCCGGCGAACCTCTACAACGTGGACTACTCGATGCTGGGCACCGCCCGGGTCGAGCCGCTGCTCTCCCGGATCCGCAACGAGATGGCCGGCGCCGGCCTGGTCGTGGAGTCCGCCAAGGGCGAGTGCAACCTCGGCCAGCACGAGATCGCCTTCCGCTACACCGACGCCCTCACCACCTGCGACCAGCACAGCGTCTACAAGACCGGGGCCAAGGAGATCGCCGCCCAACTGGGCTGCGCGCTCACCTTCATGGCCAAGTACGACGAGCGCGAGGGCAACAGCTGCCACATCCACCTCTCGCTGCGCGACGCCGTCGGCGCCCCCGCCTTCGCCGACCGGGACGGCCGGATGACCGACACCATGCGGCACTTCCTGGCCGGCCAGCTGACGGCGCTGCGCGAGTTCAGCGTGCTCTACGCCCCGAACATCAACTCCTACAAGCGCTACCGCCCGGGTTCCTTCGCCCCGACCGCCGTCGCCTGGGGCCGGGACAACCGCACCTGCGCCTACCGGGTGGTCGGCCACGGCCCCGGCCTGCGGATGGAGAACCGGGTGCCCGGCGGCGACGTCAACCCGTACCTCGCCGTGGCCGGGATGATCGCGGCCGGCCTGCACGGGCTGCAGCGCAAGCTGGAGCTGCCCACGCCCTGCCTGGGCAACGCCTACGCGGTCGAGGAGTACGCCCGGGTGCCCGGATCGCTGCGCGAGGCCGCCGCGTTGTGGGCGGAGAGCGAACTGGCCCGGGAGGCCTTCGGCGACGACGTGGTCGACCACTACCTGAACATGGCCCGGGTCGAGCAGGCCGCCTACGACGGCGCCGTCACCGACTGGGAGCGCTACCGATCCTTCGAACGGATGTGACGCGTGACCGACGGACGTGACGCATGACCGACTGGACACCCTTGGGCGGCTTCGGCGAGTCCGGGGTGGGCCGCGAGCGGGGGCCGGACGTGCTGCGCCGCGTCACCGAGACCAAGAACGTCTTCATCCAGAGCGAGGAGTGACAGCCCGATGAGCGAGAAGCACGCCGCGCGGGACGAGGTGGTCTGCCGCCGGCTGGTCGGCCGCACCGCCGTGGTCACCGGCGCGGGCAGCGGCATCGGCCTGGCCGCCGCCCGCCGGCTCGCCTCGGAGGGGGCGAAGGTGGTCTGCGCCGACCTCGACGAGGAGACCGGGCGGGCCGCCGCCAAGGAGGTCAGCGGGCTGTTCGTGCACACCGATGTCACCGACCCGTACATGGTCGAGGCGCTGTTCGACGAGGCGTACGAGACCTGCGGCAGTGTGGACGTCGCCTTCAACAACGCGGGCATCTCGCCGCCGGAGGACGACTCGATCCTGACCACCGGCCTGGACGCCTGGAAGCGGGTCCAGGAGGTCAATCTGACCAGCGTCTACCTGTGCTGCAAGGCCGCGTTGCCGTACATGCGCCGGCACGGGCGTGGCTCGATCATCAACACCGCCAGCTTCGTGGCCCGGATGGGCGCGGCCACCTCGCAGATCTCCTACACCGCCTCCAAGGGCGGGGTGCTCGCGATGTCCCGCGAGCTGGGCGTGCAGTTCGCCCGTGAGGGGATCCGGGTCAACGCGCTCTCCCCGGGGCCGGTGGACACCCCGCTGCTGCGCGAGCTGTTCGCCGAGGACCCGGAGCGGGCCGCCCGCCGGCTGGTGCACATTCCGCTCGGTCGGTTCGCCCGGGCCGAGGAGATCGCCGCCGCGGTGGCCTTCCTGGCGAGCGACGACTCCTCGTTCATCACCGCGAGCGAGTTCCTGGTCGACGGCGGGATCTCCGGGGCGTACGTCACCCCGTTGTAGTCCGGTGCGCTGCTTCTCACCGTAATTTCATCGAAAACCGGGGGAATTCCGTGCCGCGCTGATTTCGCGCTTATCCGGCTGCCTTTAGATTCTCTGCTGTGAGCGAGCAGATTCCCGCCGGGTGGTACCCGGATCCGAAGGACCCCACCGGTGACCCGAGGCCGCAGCGGTGGTGGGACGGCAAGGGCTGGACAGCCGACACCCGGCCCACGCCCTCGGACGCCCCGGACTCGACCGCTCCCGCGGCCGATGCTGCGGCACCCGGCGCCCCGGAGGGCCCGGACACCCCGGAGGGCCCGGCGGCCCCGGAGGCCGGCGATCCGGGGGCGACCGATCAGACCCGGGTGCTGGAGGGCGAAGTCCTGGGCAGCGGCCCGACCGTCCGCTATCCGGAGCCGCCGCCCTTCGGCGCCGCCTTCGGTTCACCGCTGCCGCCGCGCAAGCCCCGGCGCAAGCCGTCCAAGCTGGTCGTGGCGACCGTCGCCGCCGCCCTGCTCGGCCTGGGCGCGGGCTCGGGGATCACCTACCTCGCGATGGACGGCCACGGGGACAAGCCCAAGCCGATCGCCCAGCACACCCCGCGAGGCGCCTATGGGCCGTGGGACGGCTACCCGGGCGGTGGCAATGGTGGCAACGGCAATGGTGGCAACGGCGGTGGCGGCAACGGGAGCAGCGGGGACGGCAAGGGCAACGGCAAGGGCAACGGGAACGGCAAGGTCCGGCCCGGCGCCGACACGGCGATCGACGTGGTGAACCGCCTCACCTTGCCGGTCCCGAACGGCTGGCAGGCCGGCACCACCGGCGACGGCTACGCCATGATCACCGTCGGCTCCTACGCCTGCCCCGACGGCAGTGGCGACTGTACCCTCGGCGGGGTGAACACCGGCCGGATCGACGGTGGCGGCACCGACGCCCAGACGGCGGCCAAGGCCGACATCGCGAAGGTCGCCAAGGAGTCGTACGGCAACATCACCGGGCACCAGGAGCTCAAGTCCGAGGCGGTCAAGGTCAACGGCCAGGACGGCTACCTGGTCCGTTGGAAGGTGGACGCGCCCAAGGGCAACAACGGCTACGTGGAGACCGTGGTCTTCCCGTCCGCCGACGGCAAGTCGCTGGTCTCGGTGCACTTCGGCTTCGACATCGCCGACAAGGCGCCGGACGTCGCCGTGATGGACACCATCGTCAAGGGCATCACCGACTTCAAGGGCAAGATCCCGAGCATTCCCGGGATGCCCGGCACCGGCCCGGGCGGCAGCGCGGGCTCCGGCCCCGGTGGCACCGGGGGCACCGACGGGACCGGGGGCACCACCACCTGAGCCCCGCGCTCCTCACACAGCGGCGGCCCACCCGGGAGGGAAACCCCGGGTGGGCCGCCGCCGTCATGCGGTGACGGAACCGGGCCGGACGGGGGTGTGACCGGCCCGGCCCCGCCTCCGGCGTCAGGCGTCGCGTCGAACAGCCTCGACGCGGCGGCGCCGGAGCACCATGCCCGCCCACCCGACGCCGATCGCGGCGGCGCCGGCGAGCAGCAGCGGACCGGTGGCCGAGGTGCCGGCCACGGCGGCGGAGGTGGTCGGGACGATCTGGCCGGCCGGGGCGTTCGGGTCCCCGCCGTGGCCGTGGTGGGCGACCGTGGACCTGGGCGCGTCGGCCGCGATCTGGGCGTCGCTCGGCGCGGCCGGGGCCTGCGCGGCGAGTGCCGGGGCGGCAGCGGCGGTGCTCGAGCCGAAGTCGACGTCGGAGCAGCTGTAGAACGCCTCCGGGCTGTCGCTGCGCTGCCAGACCATGTACAGCAGCTGGCGGCCGGTGCGCTGCGGCAGAGTGCCGGAGTAGGTGTAGTAGCCGTTCGTGGCGGTGCGGTCGACCTGCACCTGGGCCACCGGTGTCGGGTCGAGGTCCGACCACTTCAGCGGCTTGGTGGGGTCGTAGCTCGGCTTGGTGATGTAGACGGTCTGGGTGCCGATGTGCGGCGCGGTGGTGCGGAACTGGAAGGTGAACGCGCCGGCCTTGACCGGGGTCGCGGGCCAGTCGGTGCGCGGCCAGTCCAGCGCCTTGTACTTGTCGCGGTTGGCCGAGCAGAGCTTGCCGTCCGGGATCAGCGCCTGGTGGTTGCCGGCGGCGTTGGCGATGTTGACCTCGTTCCAGTCGTACAGCGGCTGGGTGCCGCTCGCGGCGACGAGGTCCTTGCAGACCTGGGACACCGGGTGCTCGGGGCCCTCCGCGTAGCACGCGGCGACCCGGCTGACGGGGTTGGTCATCGTGCCGTGCGCGCCGGCGGTGCCGGCGGTGGTCGCGGCCACCGCGAGGACCGCGGCGCCGACCACGCCGACGGACAGGGCACTTCGCTTGATGGACATGGGGTGGGGACTCCTTGGCCGTCGTTCCGGGCGAGTGTGGGGGAACGGACACGCCTGCCCGCTCGGGAGCCGCCGGCCCGGCGCGCGACCCCCGGCCAGAGCGTAGGATTGGTCTGGACCAGATGGCAATAGCCATGCGTGGAGCACTTGTTGACGGACTGTAGGCCGCAGAGCAGCACAAAGGCCCGATGGAGGACGGTGGTTAGCCGTTCCATCGGGCCTGGTTAAGGCTGCGGAAAGGTCAGCGCTGGATGCCGTGGATGATGCCGGCCTGGATCACGAGATCGCTGTTGACGGTCGAGTTCCCGTCGATCGTGTTGATGATGTACGTTCCGCCGGCCGACTTGCTGAACCGCTCGGGAGCGAACTCCGAGAGGATCTCAAAGAGTTCCTCGGCCGCCTGCGGGTTCTCCCGGAACAGCGCGCGCAGCCGGTTGCGGATCGCCGCGGCCTGGTCGTCCAGGACCTCCTGGTCGCCGTCGGCCTCCAGCACCTCGGCGCGGATGACCTCCAGCTCCGCGCTCGCCTGCTCGTCCCGCTCGCCGCGCCCGAACAGTCGGGCGATCCGCGAACTGGCCTGGTTCCAGGCCGCCGTGGCCATCAGGCCGGCAACCGACGTCGCACCGGACCTCACCATCTCGTGCACGAGCTCGGTGTCCATGCGCCCCCTCCCGGGTCGTACTTTCAGGTCGCCACCACCGTAGGGCAATGCCGGACGAAGCGTCAGAGGAATGTCTTCCCCTCGCCCCGGTACGTCGGTACGGTCCGCACGATCCGGTCGCCCTCGATGAGGTGCAGCTCGGCGAAGCGCTCGCACAGCTCTCCCGCCTTGGCGTGCCGGAACCAGACCCGGTCGCCGATCAGCAGGTCGTCCGCGGCGGAGCCGAGCAGGGGGGTCTGGACCTCCCCGGCGCCCTCCATCGGGTCGTAGCGCAGGCCCTGCGGCAGGTACGGCACCGGCGAGCGGTCGGGGCCGGCCGCGCCGGAGGCCGGGTAGCCGCCGCCGAGGACCGTCACCACGCCGACGCCGGGGCGGCGTACCACCGGCTGGCCGAACAGGGCGGCCGGACGGCCCCGGAACGAGCGGTAGTTGTCGAACAGCTGCGGCTGGTACAGCCCGGAGCCGGCCGCCACTTCGGTGACGGCGCGCTCGGCCACGGTGGACTCCACGCTGCCGGTGCCGCCGCCGTTGACGAACTCCAGCTCGGCCACCTGGCGCAGTCGCCGGACCACCGCCGCGCGTCGTTCGGCGAGTTCGGCCCGGGCCTTGGCCTGCATCAGCCGGATCAGCTGTGAGCGCACCGGCCGTCCGGGCATCCGGTCGCCCACCCCGGCGACGTGTCCCTCGTACGCCATCAGGCCGACGACCCGGAAGCCCCGGCGGTGCTGGACGAGTTCGGCGAAGGCGCCGAGGTCCTCGGGGGTGCGCAGCGGGGAGCGTCGGGCGCCGACCCGGACCCGGCCGCCCAGCAGGTGCAGGGCGGTGTCCAGTTCCAGGCAGACCCGGATCTCGGCGTCGCCGGTCCGGGCCTTGTCGATCAGGTCGAGCTGGTCCGGGTCGTCCAGGACGACGGTGATCTCCCGGGCGGTTTCGGGGTCGGCGGTCAGCTCGGCGAATCCGTCCCGGTCGGCGGAGGGGTAGGCGAGCAGGATGTCGCGGACGCCGGTCCGGGCCAGCCAGAGCGACTCGTCGAGGGTGAAGCTCATCACCCCGGCGAAGCCGTCGGTGGCCAGCACCCGCTCCAGCAGCGCGCGGCAGCGCACGGACTTGCTGGCGACCCGGATCGGCTTGCCGCCGGCCCGGCGCACCAGGTCGGCGGCGTTGGCGTCGAAGGCGGCGAGGTCCACGACGGCCACCGGCCCGTCCAGGTGGGCGGTGGCGCGGTCGTACCGGAGGCGGTCGGAGACCGGGGCGGGCGCGGGTGCGTCGAGGATCACCATGGGCGCAGGGTGCCACAGCGGGCTACCGGTGGGTAGGGGGCGCGTGCGGGGAAATGAGGCCGGTCGGGTGCGGTGGCATAGGGTCGGGCGGGTGGACCGCAAAGACTTCTCCAACCCGGCGTTCGTCGGCAAGAACATCCCGAATCCCGGCTTCGGCGACGACGACGGTACCGCCGACGCGGCGCTCGTCGAGGCCCTCGCCCGCTGGTCGCAGGACCGCGCGGCCGAGCCCGAGGTGCTGGCGGCGCTGACCCCCACCCGGCTGATGGTCCCGATCGTCGCGATCCTCGGCGAGGTCGAGGTGGACGAGCACGGGCACCGGCACGACAAGTCCAGCGACATGGCCGTCCCGGTGCTGGAGGCCCCGGACGGGCGCCGCGCGCTGCCGGCCTTCACCTCGCTCGAGACGCTCGCCCGCTGGCGGGCCGACGCCCGCCCGGCGCCGGTGGCCGCCCCGCAGGCCGCCATGGTGGCCTTCTCGGAGCGTGCCGACACGCTCCTGGTCGACCCGGCCGGTCCGGTGCCCTTCCAGCTGGCCGGCGCCCGGCTGCGGGCGCTCGCGGAGAACCGTCCGTTCCTGCCGCCGGCGCGGGACCCGGAGGTGCGCGAGGCGGTCCGGGCGCTGCTGGCGGCCGAGCCGCAGGTGGTCACCGGGCTGCTGGCGGCTTCCGAGGGCTCGGACGGGGTGCTCGCGGTGGTGTTCGACCCGGCGCTGGACCAGCCCGGGCTGCAGGCGGCCGCGCAGCGGGTCGGGCAGGCAGTGGCCGCCGACCCGGTGCTGCGGGTGCGGCTGGACCGGGGGCTGGACCTCGCGGTGCTGCCGGCGAGCGCCGAGCTGCCAGGGGAGCCGCTGTACCGGCGGTAAAGGCGATCGGCGGCAGAAACGATCAGGGGGCGCACCTCGGGTGAGGCGCGCCCCCTGTCGCACGGACGACACTCAGGCGTAGACCGGCCCGGTGAACTTCTCGCCCGGGCCCGTGCCCGGTGCGTCCGGGACGATGGAGGCCTCGCGGAAGGCGAGCTGCAGCGAGCGCAGGCCGTCGCGCAGCGGGGCGGCGTGGAAGTTGCTGATCTCCGGGGCGCCGGCGGTGACCAGTCCGGCGAGCGCGGTGATCAGCTTGCGGGCCTCGTCCAGGTCCTTGTCCTTCTCGCCGCCCTCGGCGAGACCGCACTTGACGGCGGCCGCGCTCATCAGGTGCACGGCGACGGTGGTGATCACCTCGACGGCCGGGACCTCGGCGATGTCGCGGGTGAGGTCGTCGAAGCCGATCGCGTCGTCGTCCGTGCCGGGGGTCTGGGTGGGCTCGCTGCTCAAGGGGGGCTCGTTCCGTCGTGCCGTGTGGGTACATGTGGAGCGTACAAGGGCCCTTCGGGGCGCGGAGAAGGCAGTGCGCCGGGGCGGAATAGCGTTCGACCTCCCGGCGCTGTATGCTTCGAGACTGACCGGCCGGGATCCCGCATGGGCGCCTGGCCAGCAAGTGGAGGCTCCACTGAGGAGGCCCGAGAGGGCAACCGCGAAAGTCTCCCACCCGATCGGCTTCGCGGTCGACGGGTCCCGGTCCGCGACGGGCGCTTCGGCGCCGAGTCGCCGCAGCGCCCCTCACCGGGCGTCGCCCCCGGTTGTGTGGAGCCCCGCTTGTACCGAGCGGGGCTTTTTTCGTGTCGCGGGTGCAGTCGGTGCCGGAAGGTGCCGGGCAGCGCAGTACGAATGAAGCCCCGCCCAGTGGTCGAGTCCACTACGTGCGACCGCCGTCCGACGGCCGCATCGCAGAAGGTGCAACCTAGGAGGCCCCATCAGCACCGAGCCCCGCATCAACGACCGGATTCGCGTCCCCGAGGTGCGACTCGTCGGTCCCAGCGGCGAGCAGGTCGGCATCGTGCCGCTTGCCAAGGCGCTGGAGCTTGCGCAGGAGTACGACCTCGACCTGGTCGAGGTCGCGGCGACCGCCCGGCCGCCGGTGTGCAAGCTCATGGACTACGGCAAGTTCAAGTACGAGTCGGCCATGAAGGCCCGTGAGGCGCGCAAGAACCAGGCGCACACGGTCATCAAGGAGATGAAGCTCCGGCCGAAGATCGACCCGCACGACTATGACACCAAGAAGGGTCATGTCGTCCGGTTCCTCAACCAGGGCGACAAGGTCAAGATCACGATCATGTTCCGTGGTCGTGAGCAGTCCCGCCCCGAGCTGGGCTTCCGCCTGCTGCAGCGGCTCGCCGACGACGTCCAGGAGCTGGGCTTCGTCGAGTCCTCGCCCAAGCAGGACGGCCGGAACATGATCATGGTTCTTGGCCCGCACAAGAAGAAGACCGAGGCGATGGCCGAGGCCCGCGCCCTCGCGGACGCCCGCAAGGCCGAGCGTCAGGGCCGTACCCCCGGCTCCGACGCCGCCCTCGCCGACGACGAGGTGGCCGAGGACCTGGCGACCGACGACGTCGTGACCGAGGACGTGGCGACCGAGGACGTGGCGACCGACGACGCCGCGACCGAGGCGCAGGACGCCCCGGCCGAGGCCGCGGCCCCCGAGGCCGACGCTCCGGTCGAGCAGCCGGCCGCCTCCCAGGGCGCCTGAGCCTTCACCGGCCAGGAGGCCCGGGAGACCGGCCCCCAAGGGTGACGGGCGCCCCGCCCGGTCACCACAGATCCATCCAGTTCACGCCCGTGTGGCAGCGCCGCGCGGGCGTGAATGGGACCGACGAGGAGATACGGCGAAATGCCGAAGCAGAAGACGCACAGTGGCGCCAGCAAGCGCTTCAAGATCAGTGGCTCTGGCAAGGTGCTGCGCGAGCGCGCCGGCCGCCGCCACCTCCTGGAGCACAAGCCCTCGACGCTGACCCGCAAGCTGGCCGGGACCGTCGAGCTGGCCCCCGCTGACGCCAAGAAGATCAAGAAGCTTCTCGGCAAGTGATCGCCTTCCCGCCCGGCGAGAGCCGTGTGCGGGGCAGCTGATCCTTCCCGACCCATTCGAATGACGGACCACGTGAAGTAGTCCGTGGTCCAACCCAAGGAGTAATCAAGTGGCACGCGTCAAGCGGGCAGTCAACGCCCACAAGAAGCGCCGGGTCATCCTGGAGCGCGCCAGCGGCTACCGTGGCCAGCGCTCGCGCCTGTACCGCAAGGCCAAGGAGCAGGTCACCCACTCGCTGGTCTACAACTTCAACGACCGCAAGAAGCGCAAGGGCGACTTCCGTCAGCTGTGGATCCAGCGCATCAACGCTGCGGCCCGTGCCAACGGCATCACCTACAACCGCTTCGTGCAGGGCCTGAAGGCCGCCAGCATCGAGATCGACCGCAAGATGCTGGCCGACCTGGCCGTCAACGACCCGGGTGCGTTCGCCTCCCTGGTCGAGGTCGCCCAGAAGGCGCTGCCGGCCGACGTGAACGCCCCGAAGGCCGCCGCCGACGCCGCCTGATCTTCCGAGATCGGTTGAGCTCTGACCGGACCCGCAGGCTCGCCTGCGGGTCCGGTTCTGCTTTACCCCCTCCGTCAGCGCCTCCAGAGAACGAGACCATGCCGAGCACCGAGACCCCCCTGCTGACCTCCCTGCGCTCGCCGCGCGTCGTCGCCGCCCGCCGGCTGGCCAAGCGCAACCAGCGGACCAAGGAGCGCCGCTTCCTGGCCGAGGGCCCGCAGGCCGTCCGGGAGGCCGTCGCCTTCGGCAGGCTGCCGGGCACGTCCGAGCACGCCGTGGTCGAGGTGTACGTGAGCCCGGAGGCCGCCGAGCGGCACGCCGGCATCGTCGAGGAGGCCCGGGCCGAGGGGCTGCCCGTGCTGACCGCCACCGACGAGGTGATCGCCGGGATCTGCGACACGGTGACCCCGCAGGGCATCGTGGCGCTCTGCCGCTTCATCGACACCCCGTTCGCCGAGGTGCTCGAGGCCCGTCCGAAGCTGGTCGCGATCCTCGCCCACGTGCGCGACCCCGGGAACGCCGGCACCGTCCTGCGCACCGCCGACGCGGCCGGCGCGGACGCCGTGGTGCTCACCGACGCCTCGGTGGACCTCTACAACCCGAAGGCCGTGCGGGCCTCCGTGGGCAGCCTCTTCCACCTGCCGGTGGCGGTCGGCGTGCCGGTCGAGGAAGCCGTCGGGAAGCTGCGCGAGGCCGGCATCCGGGTGCTCGCCGCGGACGGCGCGGGGGAGCGCGACCTGGACCAGGAGCTGGACGAGGGCACCCTGGGCGCGCCCGGCGCGTGGCTGTTCGGCAACGAGGCGTGGGGGCTTCCGGAGGAGACCCGCGCGCTCACCGACGAGGTCGTGCGCGTCCCGATCCACGGTCACGCCGAGAGCCTCAACCTGGCCACCGCCGCGGCAGTCTGCCTCTACGCCTCGGCCCGGGCGCAGCGTTCGCCCGGCGGCTGCCGTTCGAACACCTGACACACCCGGGGGCGCACCGGGATCACCCCGTTGCAAGCCCTACTGCGGGGGCCTGCGAGGCGCTAGGGTCTGCCTCGGTGGGGGGAACGGCACGGTGGGTAATCGGGGAGGCAACCCATGGTCGGCAGCGGGCCCGAGCTCGACCCGGACGACCTGCCGGACGGCCTGGTGGTCGCCGACGGGCTGGGCCGGGTGGTCTGCTTCAACCGGGCCGCGGCCCGGCTCACCGGCGTGCCCCCGGAGGCCGCGCTCGGCTGCGTGCTGGAGGACGCCCTCCCGCTGGAGGACCTGGACGGGCGCCGCTGGTGGCAGCTGACCAACCCGTACGGCGGCCTGGCCACCCGCACCCGCCAGCCGGAGCGCAACCTGCTGCTGCCCGGCGGCCGTGAGGTGCTGGTCTCCGCCCGGTACGTCCGTACGGTGCCGTGCGGGCCGCTGGAGCGCCTGGTGATCGCCCTGCGCGGCACCGAGGCCCGGCGCCGCACCGAGCGCAGCCACGCCGAGCTGATCGCCACCGTCGCGCACGAGCTGCGCTCCCCGCTGACCAGCGTCAAGGGCTTCACGGCGACGCTGCTGGCCAAGTGGGAGCGGTTCACCGACGGGCAGAAGCGGCTGATGCTGGAGACCGTGGACGCCGACGCCGACCGGGTCACCCGGCTGATCGCCGAGCTGCTGGACATCTCCCGGATCGACGCCGGCCGGCTGGAGCTGCGCAAGCAGGTGGTCGACCTGGCCGCGGCGGTGCGCCGGCACGTCGAGCGCAAGGTCGCCACCGGCATCGCCGAGGACCGCTTCGACATCCGGGTCAGCGAGCCGCTGACCGTCCTGTGGGCCGACCCGGACAAGGTCGACCAGGTGCTCGCCAACCTGCTGGAAAATGCGGTGCGGCACGGTGAGGGAACTGTCACGATCGAGGTGGCACCGGCCAAGGAGGTCGTCGAGGCACCCGTCTGGGAGCGCTCCGGCACCCCGCCCCGCATCGTGGAAGGCACAGCGGTCACCGTGAGCGACGAAGGCAGCGGCATCCCCGAGGAGTCGATGCCGCGCGTCTTCACCCGCTTCTGGCGCGGCTCCAAGCGTGGCGGCACGGGCCTGGGCCTCTACATCGTCAAGGGCATCGTGGAAGCCCACGGCGGCTCGATCCGCGTCGACCGCGCGCCCGGCGGCGGCGCCCGGTTCCGATTTATCCTGCCCGCCGGCGTACCCGACTTCATGCTCTGAGCACTGCTCCGAGAGGGCACCGGGGTCCCGCCGGACGGGCTTCGCGGCAGCGGCGCTACGCGCTGCGACTACACTCGACCTTTGGCGTCGCGCAACGCCCCGCGCGGCTGAGCCGCGGACACCCACTCCCGTGAGCCTCCGGTGAACGGAGAACCGGCTGCCCGTGCCCCGGCCCCGCCGGGCGTGACGCGAAGGCGAGCCCACACACCTGAGCACGGACGAGCAGGAGCACGGGAAAGATAGAGATGTCGGCACCCAACAAGTCGTACGACCCGGTCGAGGTCGAGGCCCTCAAGCCCGAGGTGGTGGAGCAGGCGCGGGACGAGGCCGTCGCCGCGTTCGCCGCCGCCACCACCCTGGACGAGCTGAAGCAGGCCAAGGTCGCCCACACCGGCGACCGGTCCCCGCTGTCGCTCGCCAACCGCGAGATCGGCGCCCTGCCCCCGCACGCCAAGGCGGCCGCCGGCAAGCTGATCGGCCAGGCCCGCGGGGCCGTCAACCAGGCCCTCGCCAAGCGGCAGGCCGAGCTGGAGGCGGAGCGTGACGCCCGCGTGCTGGTCGAGGAGTCGGTGGACGTCACGCTGCCGTTCGACCGCATCCCGCGCGGCGCCCGGCACCCGCTGACCACCATGGCCGAGCGCATCGAGGACACCTTCGTCGCGATGGGCTACCAGATCGCCGAGGGCCCCGAGGTCGAGGCCGAGTGGCTGAACTTCGACGCCCTCAACCTGGGCCCGGACCATCCGGCACGCTCGATGCAGGACACCTTCTTCGTCCAGGCCCCGGACGGCTCCGCCGACTCCGGCGTGGTGCTGCGCACCCAGACCTCCCCGGTCCAGGCCCGCACCATGCTCGACCGCGAGCCCCCCATCTACGTGGTCTGCCCGGGCCGGGTCTACCGGACCGACGAGCTGGACGCCACCCACACCCCGGTCTTCCGCCAGGTCGAAGGCCTCGCGGTGGACGAGGGCATCACCTTCGCCGACCTCAAGGGCACCATCGAGGTCATGGTCGAGAAGCTGATCGGCGACCACCTGGAGCTGCGCTGGCGGCCCTCGTACTTCCCGTTCACCGAGCCGTCGGCCGAGGTCGACCTGCAGTGCTTCGTGTGCCTGGGCGAGAGCGTCGGCAACCCGGACCGGCCGTGCCGCACCTGCTCCTCCGAGGGCTGGATCGAGCTCGGCGGCTGCGGCGTGGTCAACCCGCGGGTGCTCGTCGCCTGCGGTGTCGACCCCAACCGCTACAGCGGGTTCGCCTTCGGCCTGGGCCTGGAGCGGATTCTGATGAATCGTCACAACGTCGCCGACATGCGCGACATGGTCGAGGGTGACGTGCGCTTCACCCTCCCGTTCGGGATGGAGATCTGATGCGCGTCCCGCTTTCCTGGCTGCGCGAGTACGTCGACCTGCCGGCCGGCGCGACCGGCCGTGACGTCGCGGAGCGCCTGGTCCGGGCCGGCCTGGAGGTCGAGACCGTCGAGCAGATCGGCGCCGACCTCAAGGGTCCGCTGGTGGTCGGCGAGGTGCTCTCCATCGAGGAGCTGACCGGCTTCAAGAAGCCGATCCGGCACTGCTTCGTCAACGTCGGCGCCGCCAACGGCACCGGCGAGCCGCAGGAGATCGTCTGCGGCGCGACCAACTTCGCCGTCGGCGACAAGGTCGTGGTCGTGCTCCCCGGCGCCGTGCTGCCCGGCCCCTTCCCGATCGCGGCCCGCCAGACCTACGGCCACACCTCGGCCGGCATGATCTGCTCCGCCCGCGAGCTGGGCATGGGCGACGAGCACAACGGCATCATCGTGCTCCCGCCGGAGTACGAGCCCGGCACCGACGCCGTCGAGCTGCTCCAGCTCGTCGACGAGGTGCTCGACATCGCCGTCACCCCGGACCGCGGCTACTGCCTGTCCATGCGCGGCGTGGCCCGTGAGGCCGCCGCCGCGTACGGGCTGCCGCTGGCCGACCCGGCGCTGCTCGACGTGCCGCCGGCCAACTCCTTCGGCTACCTGGTCAAGGTCAACGACCCGGCCGGCTGCGACCGCTTCGTGGCCCGTACGGTCGTCGGAGTCGACCCCGACGCCAAGTCCCCGCTGTGGCTGCAGCGCCGCCTGCAGAAGTCGGGCATCCGCCCGATCTCGCTGACCGTCGACATCACCAACTACGTGATGCTCGAGGTCGGCCAGCCGCTGCACGCCTACGACAAGCAGCGCGTGGACGGCCCGATCACGGTCCGCCGGGCGGCGCAGGGCGAGACCCTCACCACCCTCGACGGCGTCGAGCGCAAGCTCTCCGCCGAGGACCTGCTGATCTGCGACAACAGCGGCCCGATCGGCCTGGCCGGTGTCATGGGCGGCGCCTCCACCGAGATCCTCGACCCGGCCGCAGGCCCGGGCACCACCGAGGTGATCATCGAGGCGGCGCACTTCGACCCGGTCGCCATCGCCCGCACCGCCAAGCGCCACAAGCTGCCCTCCGAGGCGTCCAAGCGCTTCGAGCGCGGCGTCGACCCGGAGGCCGCCCGCGCCGCCGCGCAGCGCGCCGTCGACCTGCTGGTCCTGATCGCCGGCGGCACCGCCGAGGCCGGGGTCACCGACATCGCCGCCCCGCACCCGGTGCGCACCATCACCATCGCCGCCGACCTGCCCGACCGGGTGGCCGGCACCGCGTACGGCCGCGAGACCGTCACCCGGCGCCTGCAGGAGATCGGCTGCTCGGTCGCCGGCGCCGACGTCCTGGAGGTCACCCCGCCGACCTGGCGCCCCGACCTCACCGACCCGTACGACCTCGCGGAGGAGGTCATCCGGCTGGAGGGCTACGACAACGTCCCCGCCCGGATGCCCAACGTGCCGCCGGGCAAGGGCCTGACCGAGACCCAGCGGATCAACCGCCGGATCGGCGTCGCGCTGGCCGGGGCCGGCTACGTCGAGGTCAACAACTACCCGTTCCTCGGCGAGACCGCCTGGGACGCGCTCGGCCTGGAGGCGGACGACCGCCGCCGCCGGACGGTCAAGCTGGTCAACCCGCTGAACGACGAGGAGCCGGCGCTGCGCACCACGCTGCTGCCGGGCCTGCTCGGCGCGCTGCGCCGCAACATCGGCCGGGGCAACACCGACCTCGCGATCTACGAGACCGGCACCGTCTTCCTGCCCAAGGACGAGCTGTCCGTGGCCCCGCGCCCGGCCGTCGACCACCGGCCCAGCGACGAGGAGCTGGCCGAGCTGGACGCCGCGCTGCCGGACCAGCCGCGCCGGATCGCCGTCGCCCTCGCGGGTGAGCGGCTGCCGTCGGGCTGGTGGGGCAAGGGCGAACAGGCCTCCTGGGCGGACGCCGTCGAGGCGGCCCGCACGGTGGCCCGGGCGGCCGGCATCGAGCTGACCGTCCGCCAGGGGCAGCTGGCGCCCTGGCACCCGGGTCGCTGCGCCGAGCTGCTCGTCACCGGCACCGACCGGGTGGTCGGCCACGCCGGCGAGCTGCACCCGCGGGTGGTCAAGGCGCTCGGGCTGCCGGCCCGTACCGCCGCGATGGAGATCGACGTCGACCTGCTCACCGCCGACGGCGCCGAGCGGGTCAACGGTCCGACCGTCTCCGGTTTCCCGGTGGCCACCCAGGACGTCGCGCTGATCGTCGACAAGGCGGTTCCGGCCGCCGACGTCGAGGCCGCGCTGCGCACCGGCGCCGGCGAACTGCTGGAGGCCATCCGGCTGTTCGACGTGTTCACCGGCGAGCAGGTGGGCGAGGGCAAGAAGTCGCTGGCGTACGCGCTGCGCTTCCGCGCCGTCGACCGCACGCTGACCGCGGACGAGGCCACCGCCGCCCGTGAGGCGGCCGTCGCCGAGGCCGTCGCCCGTACGGGAGCGGTGCTGCGCGGCGCCTGATGCCGTAGCGCCCGAGCAGGGGCCCCGCCCCGGACCACGAGGTCCGGGGCGGGGCCCTTCGCGTTTCTCGGATTTGACCCTGCCTGGGGTTGACGGTTCCTCAGTGAATCCTTTATCTCTTTACCTATGGAAGTAGATAAAGGAGACGACCAGCCGTCGCCCATCGAGTTCCGCCTGGACCCGGCCTCCGGTGTCCCGACCTACCTGCAGCTCGTGCAGCAGGTCGAACAGGCGCTGCGGATGGGCTGGTTGACCGAGGGGGATCGGCTGCCCCGGGTGCGCGAGGTGGTGGCCGGGCTGGCGATCAACCCGAACACCGTGCTCAAGGCGTACCGCGAGCTGGAACACCGCGGCCTCGCGGTCGGCCGCCGCGGCCAGGGCACCTTCATCAGGGGGCTGCCCGTCGGGGTGGTGCCGCTGCGCGAACGGGCCGCGCTGCGGCGGGGGCTGCTGGACTGGATGCGCTCGGCGCGGACCGCCGGGCTGGACGAGGAGGGGATGGCCGCCGTGTTCGAGGACGCGCTGCGCGACCTGCGCGAAGGCCGGGACGGGGTGGTGGCCTGATGGCCGCGGACACGGTGATCGACTGCGCCGGACTCGGCAAGCGCTACCGTCGCTCCTGGGCGCTGCGGGACTGCCGACTGGCCGTCCCCGCCGGGCACGTGATGGCTCTGGTCGGCCCGAACGGCGCCGGCAAGACCACGCTGCTCAGCCTGGCCGCCGGACTGACCCTGCCCAGCGAGGGCGCGCTGACCGTCCTCGGCGACCAACTGCCCGGCTCACCCCGGGCGTTGGACCGGATCGGCTTCGTCGCCCAGAACGCCTCGCTCTACCCGGGCCTGCCCGTACGCGACCTGCTCGCGATGGGCCGCCACCTCAACCGCCGCTGGGACGAGGCCCGGGCCCGGACCCACCTGGAGGGCCTCGGCATCCCGCTGGACCGCAAGTACGGCCGCCTCTCCGGCGGTCAGCAAGCCCAGGTCTCGCTCGCCCTCGCGCTCGCCAAGCGCCCCGAACTCCTGCTGCTGGACGAGCCCTTGGCCTCGCTCGACCCGCTCGCCCGGCACGACTTCATGGCGGTGCTGCTGACCGCCGTGGCCGAGGACGGGCTGTCGGTGATGTTCTCCTCGCACGCCGTCCACGAGCTCCAGCAGAGCTGCGACTACCTGGTGGTGCTCGGCGGCGGCCGGGTCCAGGTGGCGGGGGAGGTGGACGACCTGCTGGGCGGCCACCGGATGCTCACCGGCCCGACCGCCGAGGCGGACGGGGTCGCCGGGCGGCTGCCGGTGGTCCGCGACCGCCGGGCCGGCGCCCAGTCCCACCTGCTGGTCCGCACCGGCGGCGTGGACGCCCCGCTCTCCGACGGCTGGCGCCAACAGCGCGTCGGCCTGGAGGAGTTGGTGCTCGCCTACCTGCGCGAGCCGACCGCCTCCGCCCTCCCCGGCCCGCGCGGGGCCGTTTCACCGAACGAGAAGGTACTGCTGCCGTGAGCTCCCTGACCCTCGCGCCGCCCCGCTCCGCCGTCCTGCGCGCGGCCGGGCTGCGCCACCGGCCCGCGCTGCGGACCCTGCTGGGTGTCCTCGCCGGGCTGGCCGTCGTGCTGGCCGTCACCGGCTACTTCCTCCACGCGGGGCTCGACCGCTCCGGTGCGGGCGGCTGCGACATGGCGCTGCGGTCCTGCAACGAGCGCTGGAAGGAGTTCCTGCGTGAGTACGGCGCCGAGTTGACGGTCGGCGGGAACGTGGCCTACTTCCTGGGTGGCGCCCTCGGCGCGTTCGTGGGTGCTCCGCTGCTGGCCAGGGAGTTCGAGCACGGCACGGTGCGCTTCGCGTGGACCCAGGGAGCCGGTCGCACCCGCTGGACGGTCGGCGGGCTGGTCGTCGTCGGCGGTGTGCTGGCCGTCGCGACGGCCCTGGTGGCGGCGGTGCTGCACTGGTGGATCGCGCCGCTGACGGCGGAGGCGGGCCGGTTCGCGCCGCTGGCGTTCGCCAGCGCCCCGCTCGCGATGGTCGGCCGGGTGCTGCTGGTCTTCGCGTTGTCGGCGCTCGCGGGCGCGGTGCTGCGGCGGACGGTGGCGGCGGTGGGGATCGGGGTCGGCGCCTCGGTCGTGACCGTGCTGGTCGCCGAGTCCCTGCGGTTCGACTACCGCGCCCCGCTCCAGGACACCGTCCACACGCTCGCGCAGACCTCGCTCGACCACCGCTGGGAAGGCGGCCTCTGGGTCACCGACCCGGCGGGGAACCGCCTCGGCCTCGGCCGGCTCTACGACCTGGGCGGCGACTACTTCGGCGCCCAGAAGCTGCTGAGCGAGGGCGGCTACGCGCTGCACGAGACCTACCAGCCGGACGGCCGCTACTGGCTGTTCCAGTCCATCGAGTTCGGCTGGATGACCCTGCTCGCCGCGGTGCTCTGCGCGGTGGCGGTCTGGTGGGTGCGGCGCCGCGCGGTCTGACCTGCGGGTCCGTGGATCGCTTGAAGAGTTTCCGTCAAAACCCTTGCGGGAGCGCGGCCGGACGGCTTTCCTACTTCTCGTTAGGAAAGTTTCCTAACCCCACGAGGAATCGGAGCGTCCCATGCGCCCTCAGCCCCGTCGTGCCCTCCGCATAGCCCTCGCCGCCGCCCTGGTGGCCGCGCCCCTCACCGTCGCGGCCACCTCGGCGGCCCAGGCCGCCCCGGCCGCGAGCGCGACCGTCCAGCTCAAGGGGGTCGGGCTGGACGACCCGCACAAGAAGGACATCGCGATGCAACTGGTGTCCAGCGCGGAGAACTCGTCGCTGGACTGGAAGGCCCAGTACAAGTACATCGAGGACATCAAGGACGGGCGGGGCTACACCGCCGGCATCATCGGCTTCTGCTCCGGCACGGGCGACATGCTGGACCTGGTCCAGCACTACACCGACCTCAAGCCCGGCAACGTCCTGGCGAAGTACCTGCCCGCGCTGAAGAAGGTCAACGGCACCGACTCGCACGCCGGCCTCGGCTCCGCGTTCGAGCGCGACTGGGCCGCCGCCGCCAAGGACACCGTCTTCCAGCAGGCCCAGAACGACGAGCGCGACCGGGTGTACTTCAACCCCGCCGTCAAGCAGGCCAAGGCCGACGGCCTGCGCGGGCTCGGCCAGTTCGCCTACTACGACGCCATCGTCATGCACGGCCCGGGCAACAGCTCGGACAGCTTCGGCGGCATCCGCGCCGCCGCCATGAAGAAGGCCAAGACCCCCGCCCAGGGCGGCGACGAGGCCACCTACCTCAAGGCCTTCCTGGACGCCCGCAAGGTCGTCATGAAGAAGGAGGAGGCCCACTCCGACACCAGCCGGGTCGACACCGAGCAGCTGGTCTTCCTCAACGCCAAGAACTTCGACCTCAACCCGCCGCTGAAGTGGAAGGTCTACGGCGACAGCTACGCCATCAACAGCTGACGCGACGCCCAACAACCGACGCAGCGTCAAAAAGCGGGCCCGGCAGCCGGATCACGGCCGCCGGGCCCCGCTTCGCGGCACCCAGAGGAGTCAGGCGCTCGCGGTGTAGTCGTAGAAGCCGCGGCCGGACTTGCGGCCGAGCAGGCCCGCGTCGACCATCCGGGAGAGCAGCGGGGGAGCGGCGTACAGCGGCTCCTTGTACTCGTCGTACATCGACTCGGCGATCGAGACGATGGTGTCCAGGCCGATCAGGTCGCACAGCCGCAGCGGGCCCATCGGGTGGGCGCAGCCGGCCTCCATGCCCTTGTCGATGTCGGAGGCGGTGGCCACGCCCGACTCGAACATCCGCACCGCGGACAGCAGGTACGGCACCAGCAGCGCGTTGACCACGAAGCCGGCCCGGTCGCGGGCGCGGATCGGCTCCTTGCCGAGCACCTGGGAGGCGAAGGCCTCGACCCGCTCGGTGGTGGTCGCCGAGGTGGTCAGGGTCGGGATGACCTCGACCAGCTTCTGCACCGGCGCCGGGTTGAAGAAGTGCAGGCCGATGACCTGCTCCGGGCGGGAGGTGGCCGCGGCCAGCTTCACGATCGGGATCGACGAGGTGTTGGAGGCGAGGATCGCGTCGCGGCGCTCGATGACCTGGTCCAGGGTCTGGAAGATCTTGACCTTGATGTCCTCGCGCTCGGCGACAGCCTCGACCACCAGGTCGCGGTCGGCGAAGTCGGACAGGTCGACGGTGAAGGACAGCCGGGACATCGCCTCGTCCCGCAGCTCGGGGGTCAGCTTGCCGCGCTTGACCGCCGTGTCCAGGGAGTTGGTCAGCCGGGTGCGGCCGAACTCCAGTGCCTCACCGCTGGCCTCCGACACCAGGACATCCAGCCCGGCCCGGGCGAAGACCTCGGCGATGCCCGACCCCATCAGGCCACAGCCGACTACTCCGACGCGCGCGATGTCACTCACTCAGTTGCCCTTCGGTGGTGCTGGGGGTCGCCCAGCGACAGGTGGCCCAGCGAGCTGCTGGTCAGCGGGTCGGTGTACCGGAATGGGTGCACCGGTCACCGCCCCGACGACGTTACTACTCCGTACCGGCCAGTAGGTCACCCCCTCCCCGGAGGAGTGCCACCGCGGGCGATTCCCCCGAACGGGTGACGCGGCGGTTCCGGCCCGTGCGCCCGGGGCCACCGCCGCCCGGCGGCCGACAGAATGCCGCAGGTGGGGGCCGGGGACGGACCAGCGCACAGGCCGGGGGCGGGAAGGGAGCACACACGGTGTCGACGGGATCGCTCGCAGGACAGGTCGCCCTGGTCACCGGCGCCGGCCGGGGCATCGGCCGGGAGATCGCCATCGGCCTGGCCGCCGAGGGAATGGCCGTCGGCCTGGTCGGCCGCACCCACGAGACGCTGGCCGACACCCTCAAGGAGTGCGTCAAACACGGCTCCCGCGGCGTCGCCGTCACCGCCGACGTCACCCGCCCCGGATCGGTGCGCGAGGCCGTCCGGCTCGTCGAACGCGACCTCGGCCCGATCGACCTGCTGGTCAACAACGCCGGCCAGGTCGACCGCGCCGAGGTGCCGATCTGGGAGACCGACGCCAACCAGTGGTGGCAGGTGATCGAGACCAACCTGCGCGGCCCCTACAACCTGCTGCGCTGCGTACTGCCCGGCATGGTCGCCCGACGGCACGGCCGGGTGGTCAACCTCAACTCCGGCTTCGCCCTGCGCCCGGACGGCAACTACACCGCGTACGCCACGTCCAAGGGCGCGCTGCTCCAGCTCTCCGACAACATGGCGGACTCGCTCGCCCGGCACGACGTCGTCGTCCTCGACATCAGTCCGGGCGCGGTCGCCACCGACATGACCGCCGGGATGCCGATGTTCCGGTCCACGACGAGCTGGGGCTCCATCCCGTACATGGTCGCCGTCACCGTGGACGCCGCCCGCGGCCGCTTCGACGCGCTGCACGGGCGGTTCATCCACGCCGGGCGGGACGACCTGGCGGAGCTGGTCGACCGGGCCGAGGCGATCCGCGCCTCGGACGCCCGCACGCTGCGGCTGCGCCCGTACAAGGACGACGACCCGATGGTCTGACCGGGCCCGCGGGGTGCGGGCCTCGCTGGGTGCGGTGCGATCCGGCGCGGTGCGATCCGGTGCGGTGGGGGGCTCAGGCGCAGAGCTGGCTGGCGGTGACCGGCTTGAGCCCGGCCTTGGCGAGGCCGTCCAGGATGGCCGGCAGCGCGTCCACCGTGCACTGGTGGCCCATGTGCAGCGCCACCACCGAGCCGCCGCGCACCGAGTTCAGCACCCGGCGCTGAAGTTCGGCGGCCGAGGGGTCGTTGTAGTCGCGCGGGTCGACGTCGAAGGACAGCACGTGCTCGTAGCCGACGGCCTTGGCCTGCTCGCGCACCATCGGGGTGGCGTACTGCGCGGCGGAGGGCCGGAACCAGCGGCCGATCGAGCCGGTGAGCTTCTGCAGCCGGTCGGCGCACTGGGCGATCTCGGCGCGCGCCTGGTCGGGCGTCATGGCGGAGATGTTGAGGTGGTTCTGGGTGTGGTTGCCCAGCTCGTGGCCGCCGTCCAGGATCCGCCGGGCCATCTGCGGCTGCTGGTCGAGCCAGCTGCCGACGACCATCACGGTCAGCTTGGCGCCGCGCTGCTCGGCGATCTCCAGCAGCGCGGTGGCGAGCTTCGGGTCCCCGCTGCCGTGGACGGTGAGCGCCACGTTCTTGCCGGTGCGCGGCCCGTACACGACCTCGACCGGGGTGCCGGGCGCGAGCGGCGGCAGCGGAGGCGGGGTCGGCGGGGCGGAGGCCTGGGCGGCGGCCGGGGTCGACTCGGTGGCGGGCTGGGGCTCCGCCGCGGCGGTCGGCGCGGGGGAGGCCGGGCCCTCGCTGCCGTTCCAGGCCGGGTCGGTGTTGTGCTGCGGGTCGACGGTGCCGGGGTGCGCGGCCAGCGCCCCGGGGTCGGCCCGGCGGGGTGCGCCGGTGCCGCAGGCGGTGACGAGGCCACCGGCGGCGGTGAGGGCGGCCAGCTGGGCGGCGGTGCGCAGTACGGTGCGGCGGTCGGCAGTCATCGGCAGCCAGCATAGAGAGGGCGGCACCGGCGGGCGATCCGGTATGACCGGGTCCGGACCGTCCTTGACGTGCACACACTCTGTCTACGGGTGTTGCGTAAACCTGAACTCCCGCTGTTTCCACGGCGTGTCGTTGGATACGATCACCGCGCACCGCCTGTTGACGGGCGGTCGCACAATTCCGGCATGGCGCATTGGGGGCGGAACAGGATGCACAAGGACACCGCGGCGACCGGCGGGGCGGCCGACACCGACTGGCACTGGGCCAGAGCGGACCACTGGCAGCCGCCGAGCGAGCTGGACACCGGCATCCCGCACACGGCCCGGATGTACGACTACTACCTGGGCGGCAAGGACAACTTCGAGGCCGACCGCAAGGCCGCCCAGGCCGCGATAGCCGCCTACCCGGCGCTGCCGCTGCTGGCCCGCACCAACCGGCAGTTCCTCGGCCGCGCCGTGGAGTTCGCGGCCGGCCGGGGCATCCGCCAGTTCGTCGACATCGGTACCGGCATCCCGGCCGTCGGCTCCACCAACGAGGTCGCCCAGCGGGTCGCCCCGGACGCCCGCGTGGTGTACGTGGACAACGACCCGATCGTCGCCACCCACGCCCGCGCCCTGCTGGCGAGCCACCCCGCCGGGCACACCTCGGTGATCGAGGCCGACCTGCGCGACCCGGCCGCGATCCTCGCCCACCCCGGGCTGGCCGCCTCCGTCGACCTCTCCCAGCCCGTCGCGCTGATGCTGGTCGCCGTCCTGCACTTCATCCGCGACGAGGACGGCGCGCAGCAGATCGTCCGCACCCTGCGCGACGCGCTCGCCCCCGGCAGCGCGCTGATCCTCTCGCACGGCAGCCCGGACTTCGCCTCCCGGGAGAGCGCCGCCGAGGGCACCCGGATCTACCGGAGCGCCAGCGCCCCGCTCGTCCTGCGCCCCCGGGCCGGGGTCGAACCCTTCTTCGGCGACTTCGAGTTCGTCGGCCCCGGGCTCGTGCAGCTCCCGCTCTGGCGCCCCACCGCCGGCCACGTTCCCACCACCGAACTGCCCGAGGGCTGGCAGGACGTGTCCGCGTACGCGGGCGTCGCGTTCAAGAAGTAGTCCGCGCTCGCGATCGGACGTGACCCAGCCCCGTCCCGGCGCCTCCCTCCTGCGCCGGGACCGGGCCACCGCAGCCTACGCACCGCCACTGACAACCCCTCACCGCCCCGGGTGGCCTGCGCCGTGACCACCGCCCTGCCACCCCTCCCCACCGCCGTCGCCGACGCCCGCGGCGGCTCGCCGTTCAGGCCGAGCACCCCGTACGAACAGGGAGAACCGGGCGAAATTGACGCGACAGGGTGTGCGGGGCGGTGCTAGCTTCCGCGGCATGGAAGCCCTGAGTGAGAACGAGATCCGCGCGTCCTTCGTCAACTGTTCCAAGGGCGAGGCCCGTCGGCTCAACCTGCCCCGGGGCCTGGCCGAACTGCCGTGGGAGAACCTGGACTTCCTGGGCTGGCGGGACCAGGGCGCGCCCGACCGCGCCTACCTGGTGGCCCCGCACGGCGGCGAGCTGGTCGGTGTGACGCTGCGGGTGCCGACGGTCCGGCGCAGCCTGACCAAGA
The DNA here is from genome assembly GCF_055575755.1 of Kitasatospora sp. NPDC034035. Classification (NCBI taxonomy): domain Bacteria; kingdom Bacillati; phylum Actinomycetota; class Actinomycetes; order Kitasatosporales; family Streptomycetaceae; genus Kitasatospora; species Kitasatospora sp. NPDC034035. The sequence continues at coordinate 59,500 of NZ_JBVISA010000005.1, forward strand.
CCAACGTCTGCTCGCTGTGCATCACCGCGCACGCCGGCAGCGGCGTCGCGCTGCTCGCCGGCCGGCGGGCCGGCGCGGCCGGGCGCGAGGGCAACACGGTCGGGACGTACATCTGCGCCGACCTCGCCTGCTCGCTCTACGTGCGCGGGCTGAAGAAGTCCGCCCTGGTCACCCGGCCCGAGGAGTCGCTGTCGCTGGAGGACCAGGTCGCCCGGACGATGGGCAACCTCGACGCATTCCTCGCCAGGGTGCTCACCGACACCGCCGCGTAGCCCGCCGTGTAGCCCGCCTGGTGAAGCGTCGCGCAGTCGGCCGCGTTGAGCGCCGCGTAAGGGCTCTCACTGCCCGCGCAGCTGGTCCAGTTCGCGGCGCTCCCGCTTGGTCGGGCGCCCGGCCCCGCGGTCCCGCTCCCCGGCCGCCGCGACGAACTCGCGCGGCGGCCGCGGTGGGCTGTTGTCGACCAGGCACTCCGCCGCCACCTCGGCGCCGACCCGCTTGCGGATCAGCTTGCGCACCTCGACGACCCGCTCGTGGTTCTCCTCGCGGACCCGGATCTCGTCCCCGGGCTTCAGCGCCTGGGCCGGCTTGGCCCGCTCACCGTTCACCCGGACGTGCCCGGCCCGGCAGGCGGCCGCCGCCAGCGCCCGCGTCTTGACCAGCCGGACCGACCAGATCCAGCTGTCCACCCGCACGCTTCCCTCGTGTTCAGCCATCCTCGGAGCCTACCCAAGCGATCCGGTCCGGTCGGGGGCTACCAGCGGCCGGGGGCTTACGCGGCGGTCGGGGCCTACGCGGCGGTCGGCGCTTCCTGCACCGCCCAGCCGTTGCCGTCCGGGTCGTTGAAGAACACGAAGTTGTTCCAGGCCTCGCCGTGCCCGTTCACCCGCGCTCCCGCCACGAAGTGCTGGACCGGGCTGACCGGTACGCCCCGCGCCGCCAGTTCGGCGTGGGCCTTCTCGATGTCGGCCACCACCAGTTGGAGGCCCTTGACCGAGCCGGGCGGCGAGTCGATCACCCCCTGGCCCACCACGATGGAGCACGGCGAGCCCGGGGGAGTCAGCTGGACCACCCGGACCCCGTCCCGCAGGCGGGTGTCGTGGTCCACCGTGAAGCCGGCCTGCTCCTCGTAGAAGAGCTTCGCGCGGTCCACGTCGGACACCGGGACCACTACGACTTCGAGCTTCCAGTCCATCGCCCTCACCCCTCTCGGTCGGGCTCTTCCAGTATCCGTCCGGCGGCGTTCTTCCAAAACAGTTCCCCGGTGTCCGTCCGATAGCCTGAGAACACGATGAATCCCCAGACCACGCCCGCCGCGACCCCGTTCTCCACCCCGTGGGGCACCTTCGACCTCACCCGCTTCCCTGCGGACCCGCGCGAGCGGCTCCGGGCCTGGGACGCCGCCGACGAGTACCTGCTGCGCCACCTCGCGGGCGAGGCGGACAGCGCGTCCGGCGCCGCGACCGAGCTGGCCGGCCGCCGGATCGCCGTCCTCGGCGACCGCTGGGGCGCGCTGACCACCGCGCTCGCCGAGCACCGGCCGGTCCAGATCTCCGACTCCCACCTCGGCCGGCAGGCCACCCTGGCCAACCTGGCCCGGGCCGGCGCCGCCGTCGACCAGGACCGGCTGCTCACCACCCGGGACACCCCGCCGGAGCGGATCGACGTGCTGCTGGTGCGCGTCCCCAAGAGCCTGGCCCTGCTGGAGGACCAGCTGCACCGGCTCGCCCCCGCGATCCACGCCGGCACCGTGGTGATCGGCGCCGGCATGGTCACCGAGATCCACACCTCCACCCTCCAGCTCTTCGAGCGGATCCTCGGCCCGACCCGCACCTCGCTCGCCGTCCGCAAGGCCCGGCTGATCTTCTGCACCCCCGACCCGGCGCGCGACCCCGGCCCCAACCCGTGGCCGCACCGCTACGCGCTGCCGTCGGACATCGGCCCCGCGTCCGGCCGTACGGTGGTCAACCACGCCGGCACCTTCTGTGCCGAGCGGCTCGACATCGGCACCCGTTTCCTCCTCGCCCACCTGCCGACCCCCGCCCCGGGCGCCCGGGTGGTGGACCTCGGCTGCGGCAACGGCGTGGTCGGGACGGCCGCCGCGCTGGCCGGGCCCGGCGCGGAGCTGGTCTTCGTGGACGAGTCGCACCAGGCGGTGGCCTCCGCCGAGGAGACCTTCCGTACCAACCTGGGCCCGGACGCCCCGGCCGAGTTCCGCGCCGCCGACGCGCTCGCGGCGGACGTGGTCGCCCCCGGCTCGGTGGACCTGGTGCTCAACAACCCGCCGTTCCACTCCCACCAGGCCACCACCGACGCCACCGCGTGGCGGATGTTCACCGGCGCCAAGCGGGCGCTGCGGCCGGGCGGTGAACTCTGGGTGGTCGGCAACCGTCACCTCGGCTACCACGTCAAGCTGCGCCGTCTCTTCGGCAACTGCCAACTCGTGGCGGGCAACCCCAAGTTCGTGGTGCTGCGCGCCGTCAAGCGCTGACCGGCGGCTGACCGGGGACTCACCGGCCCGCGGCCGCCCCGTCGGGCCCCGGCACATACTCCTTGCATGGATTTTCCCCCGCGCGTATATTCATGCCACGACTAAGGAGGAACGCCATGGCATTGCGAGTCGCCGTCGCCGGAGCGAGCGGGTACGCGGGTGGCGAGGTGCTGCGCCTGCTGCTCGGCCACCCGGAGGTGGAGATCGGGGCGCTGACCGGCGGCTCGAACGCGGGCACCAGGCTGGGCGCGCTGCAGCCGCACCTGATCCCGCTCGCCGACCGCGTCCTCGAGCCCACCACCCCCGAGGTGCTGGCCGACCACGACGTGGTGTTCCTGGCGCTGCCGCACGGCCAGTCCGCCGCCGTCGCCGAGGCCCTCGGCCAGAACGTGCTGGTGGTCGACTGCGGCGCCGACTTCCGGCTCAAGGCCGCCGCCGACTGGGAGCAGTTCTACGGCTCCGCGCACGCCGGCACCTGGCCCTACGGCCTGCCCGAACTCCCCGGCCACCGCGCCGCGTTGAAGGGCAGCAACCGGATCGCCGTGCCCGGCTGCTACCCGACGGCCGTCTCGCTCGCGCTGTTCCCCGCGTACGCGGCCGGACTCGCCGAGCCGGAGGCCGTGGTGGTCGCCGCCTCCGGTACCTCCGGCGCGGGCAAGGCCGCCAAGCCGCACCTGCTGGGCAGCGAGGTGATGGGCAGCGTCAGCCCGTACGGCGTCGGCGGCGTCCACCGGCACACCCCCGAGATGATGCAGAACCTCAGCCCGCTCGCCGGCGAGCCGGTCACCGTCTCCTTCACCCCCACCCTCGTCCCGATGCCGCGCGGCATCCTCGCCACCTGCTCGGCGAAGGCCAAGCCGGGTGTGACCGCCCGGAGCCTGCGCGCCGCCTACACCGAGGCGTTCGCGGACGAGGCCTTCGTCCACCTGCTGCCCGAGGGGCAGTGGCCGCAGACCAGCAGCGTCTACGGCGCCAACACCGCCCTGGTCCAGGTCGCCCTGGACGCCGCTGCCGGGCGGATCATCGCGATCAGCGCGATCGACAACCTGGTCAAGGGCACCGCGGGCGGCGCGGTGCAGAGCATGAACATCGCCCTCGGCCTGCCCGAGGAGCTGGGCCTTCCCGTGAACGGAGTCGCACCGTGAGCATCGGCAACAACGTGAGTACCGGCAACAACGCCAGCCCCGGCGCCAACCCGGGCCCCGGCACCAACGTGGGCGTGACGGCCGCCAAGGGCTTCCGCGCCGCCGGGGTGACCGCCGGCATCAAGGCCTCCGGCACCCCGGACCTCGCCCTGGTGGTCAACGACGGCCCCTCGCTCGCCGCGGCCGGCGTCTTCACCGCGAACCGGGTCAAGGCCGCGCCGGTGCTCTGGTCCGAGCAGGTCCTCAAGGGTGGCCAGGTCTCCGCCGTCGTCCTCAACTCCGGTGGTGCCAACGCCTGCACCGGCCCGCTCGGCTTCCAGGACACCCATGCCACCGCGGAGAAGGTCGCGGAGGAGCTGAAGCTCAACGCGGGCGAGGTCGCGGTCGCCTCCACCGGCCTGATCGGTGTCCGGCTGCCGATGGACATCCTGCTGCCCGGGGTCGCCCTGGCGGCCGGGGCGCTCAGCGAGACCGGCGGGGAGGCCGCCGCGATCGCCATCAAGACCACCGACACCGTGCACAAGACCGCCCAGGTCACCAGCCCGGCCGGCTGGACGGTCGGCGGCATGGCCAAGGGCGCGGGCATGCTCGCCCCGAGCCTCGCCACCATGCTGGTGGTGCTCACCACCGACGCCGCCGTCGACAGCGCCGCCCTGGACGCGGCCCTGCGCGGCGCCACCCGCTCCACCTTCGACCGGATCGACTCCGACGGCTGCATGTCGACCAACGACACCGTGCTGCTGCTCGCCTCCGGCGCCACCGGCATCACCCCGGACCAGGCCGAGTTCGCCGCGGCCGTCCGCACGGTCAGCGGCGATCTGGCCCGCCAGCTGATCGGCGACGCCGAGGGCGCGAGCAAGGACATCCGGATCGACGTCACCGGCGCCGCCACCGAGGACGAGGCGGTCGAGGTCGCCCGGACGATCAGCCGCAACAACCTGCTCAAGTGCGCCATCCACGGGGAGGACCCCAACTGGGGCCGGGTGCTGGCCGCGATCGGCACCACCTCCGCCGCCTTCGACCCGAACCGGCTGGACGTCGCCATCAACGGCGTCTGGGTCTGCAAGGACGGCGGCGTGGGCGAGGACCGCGACCTGGTGGACATGAAGGGCCGCGAGGTCGTCATCACCGCGGACCTCAACGCCGGCACCGCGGGTGCCTCGGTGTGGACCAACGACCTCACGGCCGACTACGTCCACGAGAACAGCGCCTACTCCACCTGATCCGCGACATCCGTTCCGACGAGGGAAACCCGTGCAGATCGCACCCAAGGGCGAACAGGCCCGCAACAACACCGCGTTGCCCAAGGCCATGACCCTGATCGAGGCGCTGCCATGGCTGGAGCGCTTCCACGGCAAGACCGTCGTGATCAAGTTCGGCGGCAACGCCATGGTGGACGACGAGCTCAAGGCGGCGTTCGCCCAGGACGTCGTGTTCCTCCGCTACGCCGGGCTGCACCCCGTCGTGGTGCACGGCGGTGGCCCGCAGATCAGCGCCCAGTTGGACAAGCTCGGCCTGGAGTCCAGCTTCACCAACGGTCTGCGGGTCACCACCCCGGAGACCATGGACGTGGTCCGGATGGTGCTGGCCGGCCAGGTGCAGCGCGAGCTGGTCGGCCTGCTCAACGGGCACGGCCCGTTCGCCGTCGGCATGACCGGCGAGGACGCGCACACCATGACGGCGGTGAAGCGCTACGCGGTGGTGGACGGCGAGCAGGTGGACATCGGCCTGGTCGGCGACATCGTCAACATCGAGGCCGGCGCGGTGAAGGCGCTGATCGCCGACGGCCGGATCCCGGTCATCTCCTCGATCGCGCGCGGCACCGACGGCCACGTCTACAACATCAACGCCGACACCGCCGCCGCCGCCCTCGCGGTCGCGCTCGGCGCCGAGATGCTCGTCGTCCTCACCGACGTCGAGGGCCTCTACAAGGACTGGCCGAACTCCGACGACGTGATCAGCCAGCTCAACGCGAGCGAGCTGGAGGAGCTGCTGCCCGACCTGGCCAGCGGCATGCTCCCCAAGATGGAGGGCTGCCTGCGCGCCGTCCGCTCCGGCGTGGGCACCGCCCGCGTCCTGGACGGCCGGGTGCCGCACAGCCTGCTGCTGGAGATCTTCACCGACGAGGGCATCGGCACGATGGTCGTGCCGGACGACGAGCCGACCGTGACCGGGGGACTGGCATGACGCACAACGAGCAGCTCACCGAGCGGTGGCAGCACACCTTCACCGACAACTACGGCACCCCCCGGATCCCGCTGGTGCGCGGCGCGGGCAGCAAGCTCTGGGACGCCGACGGCAAGGAGTACACCGACCTGCTCGGCGGCATCGCCGTCAACGCCCTCGGCACCGCCCACCCGGCCGTCGTCGAGGCGGTCGGCCGGCAGATCGCCACCCTCGGCCACGTCTCCAACCTCTTCATGGCCGAGCCCACCATCGCCCTCGCCGAGCGGCTGCTGCAGCTGGACGGCCGGGCGGGCGGCCGGGTGTTCTTCTGCAACTCCGGCGCCGAGGCCAACGAGGCGGCGTTCAAGATCAGCCGGCGGACCGGCCGCACCCACCTGGTCGCCCTCCAGGGCGCCTTCCACGGCCGGACCATGGGCGCCCTCGCGCTCACCGGCCAGCCCGCCAAGCAGGACCCGTTCCGCCCGCTGCCCGGCGACGTCACCCACGTCCCGTTCGGCGACGTCGAGGCGCTGCGCGCGGCCGTCACCACCGACACCGCCGCGGTCTTCCTGGAGCCGATCCAGGGCGAGAACGGCGCGATCCCGCTGCCGGACGGCTACCTCAGGGCGGCCCGCGAGATCACCCGGGCCACCGGCACCCTGCTCGTGCTGGACGAGATCCAGACCGGCGTCGGCCGCACCGGCCACTGGTACGCCCACCAGGCCTTCGAGGGCGTCGAGCCGGACGTCGTCACCCTGGCCAAGGCGCTCGGCGGCGGCCTGCCGATGGGCGCCACCCTCGCCTTCGGGGAGGCCGCCGAGCTGCTCACCCCGGGCCAGCACGGCACCACCTTCGGCGGCAACCCGGTGGCCGCCGCGGCCGGGCTCGCGGTGCTGGACACCATCGAGTCCGAGGGCCTGCTGGAGCACGTCCGCAAGCTCGGCGAGCGGCTGCGGCACGGTGTCGAGGCGATCGGCGACCCGCTGGTCTCGCACGTGCGGGGGGCCGGTCTGCTGCTCGGCATCGTGCTCACCGCGCCGGTCTCGGCCCGGGTCCAGGCCGTCGCGCAGGAGGCCGGCTACCTGGTCAACGCGGCCGTCGCGGACGCCGTCCGACTCGCCCCGCCGCTGGTGCTGACCGAGCAGGAGGCGGACGCCTTCCTCGCGGCCCTGCCGGGCATCCTCCGGACGGTGCGCGAGAACGCCCCGGCCGATGCGAGTTGACCGTCGTCCGGGAGAATAATCACATGACCGCTTCCCACTCCGGCCCCTCCGCCACCGGCCCGACGCCGCAGGTCCCGCAGACCCGCACCGCGCGCCACCGGCGGATCGTGGACCTGCTCACCCGCCAGCCCGTGCGTTCGCAGAGCCAGCTCGCCAAGCTGCTCGCCGACGACGGACTCGTGGTCACCCAGGCCACCCTCTCCCGGGACCTGGACGAGCTGGGCGCGGTCAAGATCCGCAACCGGGACGGCGCGCTGATCTACGCCGTCCCGGCCGAGGGCGGCGACCGCACGCCGCGCGCGCCGATGGGGGAGTCGGCCAGCGAGGGCCGGATGGCCCGGCTGGCCGGTGAGCTGATGGTCTCCGCGACGGCCTCCGGCAACCTGGTCGTGCTGCGCACCCCGCCGGGCGCCGCCCAGTTCCTCGCCTCGGCGATCGACCAGGCGGAGGTGTTCGAGATCATCGGCACCATCGCCGGCGACGACACCGTCCTGCTGATCAGTCGTGACCCGGCCGGCGGCCAGGCGCTCGCCGACCACCTCATGCAACTCGCCCAGGCGAAGGCGCAGTAGCGCCCGGACTCCGGCAACCCGGGCGTGACCCCGGCAAAGCCCGCCGCAACTCCCGGCGCGACCCCGGCCCGACGGATCCCGTCCGGCCGGGTTTCTGCGTTTCAGGGGTTTTGTGTTTCATACGCTGTCGTGCATACTTATGCCATCCGCTGCACATGTCTGAAGGAGCCAACGCGATGACCGCCCAGCAGTCCTCCGACGTCCGCCTCTGGGGCGCGCGCTTCGCCGACGGCCCGTCCGAGGCGCTGGCCAAGCTGTCCGCCTCGGTTCACTTCGACTGGCGCCTCGCGCCGTACGACATCGCCGGCTCCAAGGCCCACGCCCGGGTCCTGCACAAGGCCGGGCTGCTCTCCGACGACGAGCTGGCCGCCATGCTGGACGGCCTCGACCGGCTGCTCGCCGACGTCCAGGCGGGCACCTTCACGGGCACCGTCGCCGACGAGGACGTCCACACCGCCCTGGAGCGCGGCCTGCTGGAGCGCCTCGGCGCCGAGCTCGGCGGCAAGCTGCGGGCCGGGCGCTCGCGCAACGACCAGATCGCCACCCTGTTCCGGATGTACCTGCGGGACCACGCGAAGACCATCGGCGGCCTGCTGCTCGACCTCCAGCAGGCCCTCGTCGGCCTCGCCGAGGCGCACCCGGACACCGCCATGCCGGGCCGCACCCACCTCCAGCACGCCCAGCCCGTGCTCTTCGCCCACCACGTCCTCGCGCACGTGCAGGCCCTCGGCCGGGACGCCGAGCGGCTGCGCCAGTGGGACACCCGCACCGCCGTCTCGCCGTACGGCTCCGGGGCGCTGGCCGGCTCCTCGCTCGGCCTCGACCCGCAGGCCGTCGCCGCCGACCTCGGCTTCGAGGGCGGCTCGGTCGGCAACTCCATCGACGGCACGGCCTCGCGCGACTTCGTCGCCGAGTTCGCCTTCGTGACCGCGATGATCGGGATCAACCTCTCCCGGATCGCGGAGGAGGTGATCATCTGGAACACCAAGGAGTTCGGCTTCATCACGCTGCACGACGCCTTCTCCACCGGCTCCTCGATCATGCCGCAGAAGAAGAACCCGGACATCGCCGAGCTCGCCCGGGGCAAGTCCGGCCGCCTGATCGGCAACCTGACCGGCCTGCTGGCCACCCTCAAGGCACTGCCGCTGGCCTACAACCGGGACCTGCAGGAGGACAAGGAGCCGGTCTTCGACTCCTGCGACACGCTGGAGGTGCTGCTGCCCGCGTTCACCGGGATGATGGCCACCCTCACCGTGCACCGGGAGCGGCTGGAGGAGCTCGCCCCGGCCGGCTTCTCGCTCGCCACCGACATCGCCGAGTGGCTGGTCAAGCAGGGCGTGCCGTTCCGGGTCGCGCACGAGGTGGCCGGCGCCTGTGTCAAGGCCTGCGAGGCCCAAGGCATCGAGCTGTCCGACCTGTCGGACGAGCAGTTCGCCGCGATCTCCGAGCACCTGACGCCGGAGGTGCGCTCGGTGCTCAGCGTGCACGGCGCCATCGCGTCCCGGAACGGGCGCGGCGGCACCGCCCCCTCGGCGGTCGCGGTCCAGCTCGCCGAGGTGAAGGCGGACCTGGCGCGGCAGCAGGAGTGGGTCCAGGGCTGACCGGAGGTCGGCAGGCAGGGGGCGCGGCGGTCCGACCGGCGCGCCCCTCCGGCGTCCGCGCCACGGCCCGGGCGTAACCGGTCCGGCCGCCGGGCGTCATGCACGGTGTGTGCGCCACCCTTCCCGTCGTCCCCTCCGCCGAGGACGTCTACCTCGCCGAACGCCGCCGCCGCGTGGTCCGCGAGACCGTCGCCGCCCTGCCCGGCCGCTGCCCGCAGCTGATCGCCGCCCTCGCCGAGGACCCGCCGCCCACCTACCGCGAACTCTCCGAGCGCCTCGGCATGCCCCGCGGCTCCATCGGCCCCACCCGCTCCCGCTGCCTCGCCTGCCTGCGCACGCTGCTCCACGCGGAGCGGTACCCGTGAGGCGCGGGGGTGACGTCGTGCGCGTCCGTCCGTACTCCCCGGCTCGCGTTCTCCGCCGTGCGCCCCGCTCCACCACCCCCTCCCCGACCGGGGTGACCCTGCTCACGTCTGTCCCCCCGAAGGTTGAGGGAAGCTGACACCCGGGTAGAGCGCTGGCGAACGCAGCTCTTGACGGTGACGCGATCACTCGGATACTGAGCGTGAGCGCGCCACCCTCTGCGCGCCGGGCACGACGACTGGGGAGGCCCCTCCACATGGGCATGAGCGTGATCATCTCGGCCGCGGCGGTCGAGGACGCGGAGCAGATCCTCAAGCTCCAGTACCTCGGCTACCAGTCCGAGGCCGAGCTGTACGGCGACTGGGCGATCGAGCCCCTGACGCAGAGTCTGGAGAGCCTGCGCGCCGAACTGGCCGAGCAGCACTTCCTGGTCGCCCGGCTGGGCGACGAGGTGGTCGGCACCGTCCGCGGCCGCGTCGAGGCCGACGGCGTCGGCCGGATAGGGCGTCTGGTCGTCCACCCGCGGATGCAGCGCCACGGCCTCGGCGGCCGCCTGCTGGACGCGCTGGAGCGCCGGCTCGCCGAGGAGGGCCCGGTTTCCGCCTACCGCCTGTTCACCGGCCACCGCAGCCTCGGCAACCTGCGGCTGTACGCCCGCCAGGGCTACCGGCAGACCCGGGTCGAGCAGGTCAACGCCCGGCTGAGCTTCGTCCACCTGGAGAAGCCCGCCGCCGCGGAGCTGGCCGCGACGGCCTGAGCCCGACGGCCGCACCCCACACCTCGCCCCGCCGCTTGGCGCCGCCACCATCCGGACGATCCGGTGGCGGCGCCGAGTCGTATCACCGCTGGTCACAGCGTTAGATGTCCGCATTGCGGACAGCGCCGTCAAACAATTGGGCGTACCTCGAACCATCTGTTTTACTGGCTCACATGACTGCGACGACGAACTGGACCCCCACCGGCACGCTGCCGGCAGGTGAGCGTGCCATGTGCCGTCGAATGTGTCACTGCTGAGGGCCATCGCCCCCGGCACCCCTCCGCGGGTGCCTTCTCCTCGCGCCCCGAAGCGAGACTCCGGCGCCGCTCCCGCCTGTCCGAGCGCGCCCATCCTCCCGGACCCCTCCCTTCGCCATGCCCGCCCACGTGCGGGCGCCGGTGACTCCTAAGGGCCACGCCGTCGCGCGGCCCGGCCGCCCAGCGGCCACGATCAAGGGGTGGCAGGTCCGGATCCCCCCGGCGAAGCGCCGTAAGAAGCCGTCGACCGCAACCCGGTCGGGCGGTCGACCCACGCCGCCCGCCCCCGACCCCCCGGAAGCTGCTGTGATCACCACCACGGACCTCACGAAGGTCTACCGCTCCCGAGGCCGCGAGGTGACCGCCCTCGCCGGCGTCGACCTGCACGTCCGCCCGGGCGAGGTCTACGGCGTCGTCGGCACCAGCGGTGCCGGCAAGTCCACCCTCATCCGCTGCGTGAACATGCTGGAGCGCCCGACCTCCGGCACCGTCACCGTGGACGGGGTCGAACTCACCGCGCTGTCCGGCGGCGAGAACCGCGCCGGACGGGACCTGCGCGAGGCGCGCCGCCGGATCGGCATGGTCTTCCAGCACTTCAACCTGCTCTCCTCGCGGACGGTGCAGCAGAACGTCGAACTCCCGCTGGAGATCGTCGGCCTGGACCGCACCCAGCGCCGTCGCAAGGCCGCCGAACTGCTCGACCTGGTCGGCCTCGGCGACAAGGCCCGCAGCTACCCCAACCAGCTCTCCGGCGGCCAGAAGCAGCGCGTCGGCATCGCCCGCGCCCTGGCCGGCGACCCCAAGGTGCTGCTCTCCGACGAGGCCACCTCGGCGCTCGACCCGGAGACCACCCGCTCGATCCTCAAGCTGCTGCGCGACCTCAACCAGCAGCTGGGCCTCACCGTCCTGCTGATCACCCACGAGATGGACGTCATCAAGTCCGTCTGCGACTCCGCCGCCCTGATGCGCGGCGGCAAGGTGGTCGAGTCCGGCGAGCTCACCGACCTGCTGGCCGAGCCCGGCTCCGAGCTGGCCCGCGAGCTGTTCCCGCTCAGCGAGTTCGGCACCGGCCACCCCGGCTCCACCGTGCTGGAGATCACCTTCCAGGGCGACACCCCGGCGCAGCCGTTCGTCTCCCAGCTGGCCCGCACCTACCAGATCGACATCAACATCCTCGGCGCCGCCGTGGAGACCGTCGCCGGCCGGATGGTCGGGCGCATGCGGGTCGAGCTGCCCGGCAACCACCAGGACAACGTGGTGCCGATCGGCTACCTGCGCGAGCAGGGCCTGCAGGTGGCCCTCCTCGGCTCGGACGGCATCGGCGCGGCGAACGGAGCGGTGGCATGACCTGGGACCAGATGCAGGAGCTGATGTGGCCCGCCACCCAGGAGACCTTCCAGATGGTCGGGGTCGCGACCGTCTGCACCGTCCTTCTCGGGCTGCCCCTCGGTGTCCTGCTGGTGCTCACCTCCAAGGGCGGAGCGCTGCAGAACCAGCCGGTGAACAAGGTGCTCGGCGCGGTCGTGAACCTCGCGCGCTCGATGCCGTTCATCATCCTGATGATCGCGCTGATCTCCTTCACCCGATGGCTGACCGGCAACTCCCTCGGCTGGCAGGCGGCCACCGTGCCGCTGACCGTCGGAGCGATCCCGTTCTTCGCCCGGCTGGTCGAGACCTCCGTCCGCGAGGTGGACCGGGGCCTGATCGAGGCCGTCCAGGCGATGGGCGGCAGCACCTGGACGCTCGTCCGCAAGACGCTGGTGCCCGAGGCCCTTCCCGGCATCGTCGCCTCGATCACCACCACCGTCATCGCGTTGATCGGCTACTCCGCGATGGCCGGCACGGTCGGCGGCGGCGGCCTCGGCGACCTCGCCTACCGCTACGGCTACCTGCGCTTCGAGACCGCCTTCATGTGGATCATCGTGGCCGAGATCGCGATCATCGTCACGATCATCCAGCTGGCCGGTGACTACGCCGTGCGCCGCCTGGCGAACCGGGGCCGCGGCGGCGGACGCACCCGCCTGCTCCGCCCGCGTGCCGCCACCACCGCCGACGAGGACCTCGTCGCCTCCTAGACCTCCCTCGTCCGACCTCCGGACGCGGCTCCCCGCATCACGCAGAAAGGCACTTTTCGTGCGCAACGTTCTGAAGTTCACCAGCGTCCTCGCCACCGCCGGCCTCGCCCTGTCGCTGGCCGCCTGCAGCAGCTCGGGCTCGTCCTCCTCGGACCCGAACGCGCCGCTCAAGGTCGTCGCCAGCCCCACCCCGCACGGGCAGATCCTCAAGTTCGTCAAGGACAACCTCGCGGACAAGGCCGGCCTCAAGCTCGACATCAAGGAGGTCACCGACTACGTGACCCCCAACACGGCGGTGCAGGACGGTTCGGCCGACGTCAACTACTTCCAGCACGTCCCGTACCTGGAGGACTTCAACAAGAAGAACGGCACCGACATCGTCTCCGTCGAGGCGGTGCACCTGGAGCCGCTGGGCGTCTACTCCAAGAAGGTCAAGGCGATCGCCGACCTGTCGGACGGCGCCACCATCGGCCTGCCGAACGACGCCACCAACGAGGGCCGCGCGCTCAAGCTGCTCGCCGACAACAAGCTGATCACCCTCAAGGACGGCGCCGGCACCGCCGCCACCCCGGCGGACATCACGGGCAACCCGAAGCACTTCAAGTGGAAGGAGCTGGAGGCGGCCCAGCTGCCCCGCTCCATCGCCGACCTCGACGCCGCCGTCATCAACGGCAACTACGCCCTCGACTCCGGCCTGAAGCCGGCCACCGACGCGCTGGTGCTGGAGAAGGCCGACGGCAACCCGTACGCCAACATCCTCGCCGTCAAGAAGGGCAAGGAGAACGACCCGCGGGTCAAGAAGCTCGCCGAGCTGCTGCACTCCGACGAGGTCAAGAAGTACATCAACGACACCTTCCAGGGCTCGGTCATCCCGGCCTTCTGATCCGTCGTACCGCCGTACGCCGCACCGCCCGACCGGGCCCCCGCCGCACCTCGGCGGGGGCCCGGTCGGGCAGTATGCACCAGGGACGCCCCGGGCGACGGTGTTCTGACGTACCGTCGTGCGCGCGGCGCACCACGTGGTACCCGGAGTGCGACGGAGGCGTACGGTGTTGTGTTCACGACCCGGCGAGGAGAGACGGCATGGCAGCGAGCTTCCCCGAGACCGCCATCAGCACCGAACGGCTGCTGCTGCGACCCCTTGCGGATGACGACGCCCCCGGCCTGGCCGCGATGATGGCCGACGACCTCGTCCTGGCCTGGACGGACCTCCCGCACCCCTTCAGCGAGGCGTACGCGACCGAGCTCGCCCGCACCCTCGCCCCCGCCCACCGGGCCGCCGGGCGCGGCATCGTCCTCGCCGTCACCGAACACCTGACCCAGCGCCTGGTCGGCCTGGTCGAGCTGCGCAACACCGACTGGCGGCTGCGCAGCACCGAGATCTCGTACGTCACCGCCGCCTGGGCGCGCGGCGAGGGCTACGCCCCGGAGGCCGTCCTCGGCGTCGCCCAGTGGCTGTTCGAGGACCGCGGCTTCCTGCGTCTGGAGATGCGCACCGCCGCCGGGAACACCGCCGCCCAGCAGGTCACCCAGAAGATCGGTGGTATCAGCGAGGGCGTGCTGCGCAGCGCCTGGATAGTGCGGGGCGAGTCCGGCGAGGTGGTCGAGGAGAGCCGCAGCGACCTCATCCTGTGGAGCCTGCTCCCCGAGGACCTGGAATCGCCCGAGCTGCACCGGGACGGCTGGCTAGGCGACCACCGCTACGTGCTGCGCGACTGAACCGGCGCGGGACTGAACCCGCGGGTCCGGACCCGCGGGACTGAAGCCGCGCGACCGGATCCGCACGACACTTCCGTCGGCCACCCGCTCGTCACGGACATGTGTACGGGATGTCGGCCCCTGGGGGATCACACCCGGTAGCCTCTGACCGGCGCCGTGGACGGCGCAGCGAGTGGCGCACCGAGTCGAGGGAGAACGGCCGCAGATGGCTGACCGGATCACGGTCATCGGGTGGGACGGCACGCCGCTGACCGAGGCCGCCGGTGCGGCCCTCGCCGCGGCGACCCTGGTGGCCGGAGCCCCCTACCAACTGAGCGCCCTCCCGGTGCCGGAGGCCGCCGAGCGGATCGCCCTCGGCGACATCCGGCAGGCCGCCCGTCGGATCGCCGAGCACCGCGGCGCCGCCGTCGTGGTCGCCGAGGGCGACCCGGGCTTCTTCGGCGTGGTGCGCACCCTGCGCCGTCCCGAGTACGGCCTCGAACTCGAGGTGCTGCCCGCCGTCTCCTCCGTCGCCACCGCGTTCGCCCGGGCCGGCATGCCCTGGGAGGACGCCCAGGTCGTCAGCGCCCACGGCGGCCGGCTGCGCCGCGCGGCCAACATCTGCCGGGCCCACCCCAAGGTGGCGGTGCTCACCGCCCCGGGTGCCGGGCCCGCCGAACTCGCCCTGATGCTGCGCGGGGTGCACCGGACCTTCGTGGTCTGCGAGGCTCTCGGCACGCCGGAGGAGGACGTCACCGTCCTCACCTCCGACCGGATCGCCGACCACGTGTGGCGGGACCCCAACGTGGTGCTGGTGATCGGCGGCGGCGCCCGGACCGGCGCGGTGGACCAGGCGGCCGGCTGGCTGGCCGGGCGCCCGATCGGCTACCCCGGCGCGGAGCGCGGCTGGGCGCTCCCCGGTGACGCCTACGCGGGCGCCGGGCGCACGGGTGGTGAGACGGGCGCGTCGGACGCGCTTCCCGCGCACGTACGCGCCCTGGTGCTGGCCCGTCTGGGTGCACGTCCCGGGGACCTGGTCTGGTCGGTCGGCGCGGGCAGCGGCGCCCTCGCGGTGGAGGCGGCCCGGTTCGGCGCCGCCGTGGTCGCGGTCGAGGCCTCCCGCTCGGCCTGCGCCCGGCTGACCGTCAACGCCCGCCGGTACGGCGTCGAGGTGGAGGCCGTCCACGGGAGCGGCCCCGAGGTGCTGGGCGGCCTGCCGGAGCCGGACGCGGCGGTGGTGGAGTCCGGCGGACCGGATGTGGTGCGGGCGGTGCTGGCCCGCAAGCCGGAGCGGTTCGTCGCGCTGGCCCGGACCTTCGCCGAGGCGGAGGAGGTCCGCCGGGCGATCGGCGAGGCCGGCTACCGGGCGGACGGCGCGCTGCTCCAGTCGACCCCGCTGCGGTCCGCGGGGGAAGGCGGCGGGCTGGAGCTGGGGGCGGGCGCAACCGGCGCGCTGGTGCTCTGGGGTGAGCAGATCGTGTGAAGGCCTCGGGCGCGCGCCGGGGCCGTACGGTGGCGCGGGCGGTGGCACGGACATGGCGCGCGCGCCGCCCGGACGGTGATCCAGGTCGCATCCGGACACCGATTCGAGAGGTGACCGCGCCGGGCCGGTAGTGTGACGTCCTGGGCGGCTGCAGTGGTCGGCGACCCACCCGATTCGGTCGGTTTGTCACCTTTTTGACGTGGTGCAACCCGCTTCCGCTCGGAGTGTGGGCAATTCGACGAGCCTCGTGCCGGACCTGGAGAATGCCGTAGGGTCCGGTGCGGTCGTGCCGGTTGCTCCGGGTTGTCGTTGTTTCAGACGACGCGCCGCTCCGTGTGGGCGGTGCGCAGGGCCGGGGTGCCGCAGCGCGCCGGAAGGACTTGGGCCGCAGCGCCACGGCGCGGCGGCCGCGTGTGGTTGAGGGGCGGGTCGGTGCAGGCCCGGCCCGTGCGGATGGGCGCTGCGATCGGTGATCGTGTCGCCAAGGGCGCGGCAGCGGCCTGGAAGGAGCTTGACAATGACCGATGGCGGCCACGTCCCGGGCGAGGGAATGCCGGAGCACCTGAACGCCGGGCCGGACCCGCTCGGCGGACCGGAGGGCGTCGCGGGCGTTGCACCTCTGCAGGGCGTCGCGACGGACGGCGGAATGATCCCGAACCCGGCGACCCCGGTCGGCGGCATGCCCGGTGGGATGCCTGGCGGCATGCCTCCGGGTGCGGGCGTCATCCCGCCGCAGGCCCAGCACGGCTACGCCGCCCCCGGCGTGCCGTCGCCCGGTCTCCCCGGCGAGGGGTGGGCCGTCGACCAGGGCGCCCCGCGCCCGGCCTTCCACTTCCTCGACCAGCCCGACACGCCGGACGGCCTGGACGACGAGGACGACGTCCTGCTGATGCCCGGCCCGCAGGGCTCCTGGGGCGAGCCGATGGCGTCCGTCCCCGCCGAGCAGATGCCACTCGCACCGCAGCACGACGGCACCCCGGTCGAGCCGTCCTGGCCGCCGGTGGACCCGCCGGTGCTCGGCGCCGAGCACGTCCAGCAGCAGCCCGTCCAGCTGCAGCAGCACGCGCAGCAGCAGATGACGCAGGCTCAGCAGCCGCGCCGCCCGCTGCACGCCGGCCCGCCGATCCCGGACCCGTCGCTGATGACCGGCCAGGTCCCGGTCCGCTCGCTGGCCGACCGCGGCCCGTCGCAGGGCGGCACGCCCGCGCACGGCATCCCGGTCGTCGGCCGGCCGCCGATGGCCGAGGCCACCGCCCCGGCTCCGGCCGTCGCGCCGCAGGCCGTTCCGACGGCGCCGGTGCCGCCGGTCGTTCCGCTGGTCCCGGGTACTCCGGTGGCGGACGGTCAGCAGGTGCCGCTCGCCCAGGCCGTGCAGCAGGCGGTACAGGTGCCGCTGGCTTCGCCGCCGGTCGACGCCGTGTTCGCCGTCGAGACGGTCGGGGCGATCGAGGTGATCGAGGTCGTCGAGACGCCGGAGGCCACTCCGGCCGTCCAGGGTGACCAGGCCCTCCAGGATGCCCAGGCCGCGCAGGCCATGACGGCGCCCGAGGTTGCCGCGGAGGCCGTGGCCGTCGCGCCGCAGGCCGTCGTGGTCGAGCAGGTCGCCGAGCAGGCCCCGGCCGAGGCTTCTGCCGCGCCTGTGGCCGTGGCCGTCGCGCCCGTCGTCGTCGACGGTGCCGGCGAATCCGTCGCAGCCGAATCCGTCGCAGTGGAGTCCGTCGTTGTCGACGGTGCCGCCGAGCACGCCGAGGCCGCCGCTCAGGCCGGTCCGCCGCGCCGGATCTCCGCCTTCCTCGCCGCGCCCACCCCGCACGGCCTGCCCAAGGTCGAGGCGACCGGGCAGGCCCCGGCGGCCGAGGAGGCGGCGCCGCAGCAGCCCGCGCCCATAGCGGCCGCCGACGCCCCGCAGGCCGTCGAGGGCGGCGAGCCCGTCCAGGCCGCAGCCGCTGCCGAGCCGACCGAGCCCGTCCCGGCCGCCGAGGCTGTCGAGGCCGCTGCGGTCGCGCCGGAGACGGTCGCCGCGCCGGTCGCCGAGACCGCCGCGGGCACCGGTGAGATGCCGTCCGGTCAGGCCGTCAACGAGCCCGCCGCCGAGCCCGAGCAGCCGCAGCAGGCTGCGCCGGCCGAGACCCCGGCGGAGGCTCCTGCCGAGCCGGTCGCCGAGCAGGCCCAGGCCCCGGCCGAGGCGCCCGCCGACGCCGTCACCGAGCCGGTGGTCGAGCCCGCAGCCGAGCCCGCCGTCGCGGCCGAGGCCGTGCAGCCCGCCGAAGCCGTCGCCCAGGAGGCGGAGCAGCAGCCCGCCGCCGAGGTCGCCGAGGCGGTCGTCGCGCCCGCCGAGAGCGGTGCCGAGGCTACTGCCGAGGTCCCTGCCGAGAACGCCGGTGAGAGCGGTACCCAGAGTGGTGCCGAGGCCGTCGCCGAGCAGGTGCCCGCCGTCCCGGAGGCCGAGACCCCGGCGGAGGCCGCCGCCGAGCCGGTCGGTGAGCAGGGCCAGGCCCCGGCCGAGGCTCCCGCCGCTGCCGAGGCCGACGCCGTCGCCGTCGCCGTCGCTGCCGAGGCTGCCGCCGCCGAGGCCGCCGGGCAGGCCCCCGAGTCGCCCGTCGTCGAGGAGCCGCAGGCCGAGCAGCCCGCCGACCAGCAGGCCACCGCCGACCGGCAGGCCGCCGAGGAGACCGTCACCGAGGTGTCCGCCGCCGACCCGCAGGCCGCCGAGGAGCAGCCGCTGGAGGAGCAGCAGCCCGAGGAGCCCGCCGAGCCGCGCGGCCCGGCCGCCCCCGGCTACGACGAGGCCGGCCGCGAGGCTGTCCACCAGGTGCTCCGCGAGCGCCGCGACATCCGCAAGGGCTTCCGCCCGGACCCGATCCCGCACGAGGTGCTGATCCGCGTCC
The DNA here is from genome assembly GCF_055575755.1 of Kitasatospora sp. NPDC034035. NCBI lineage: Bacteria > Bacillati > Actinomycetota > Actinomycetes > Kitasatosporales > Streptomycetaceae > Kitasatospora > Kitasatospora sp. NPDC034035. The sequence goes on from NZ_JBVISA010000005.1 coordinate 78,216, forward strand.
TGGAGGCCGCCCACACCGCGCCCAGCGTCGGCTACTCGCAGCCCTGGGACTTCGTGGTGATCCGCTCGGGCAAGACCCGCAAGCGGATGCACGCCCTGGCCGAGCGCCAGCGCGAGGCGTACGCGGACTCGCTGCCCAAGGGCCGGGCCAAGCAGTTCAAGGAAATCAAGATCGAGGCCATCCTCGACACCCCGGTCAACATCGTGGTGACCGCCGACCGCACCCGCGGCGGCCGGCACACCCTGGGCCGGCACACCCAGCCGCAGATGGCCCCGTACTCGGCCGCCCTGGCCGTCGAGAACCTCTGGCTGGCCGCCCGCGCCGAGGGCCTGGGCGTCGGCTGGGTGAGTTTCTTCGACGACGAGGAGCTGGTCCGCGAGCTCGGCCTGCCGGAGCACCTGGAGGTCGTCGCCTACCTGTGTGTCGGTTACGTCGACTCCTTCCCGGACGAGCCCGAGCTGGAGCAGCAGGGCTGGGCCAAGAAGCGCCCGCTGTCCTGGGTCGTCCACGAGGAGCAGTACGGCAACCGCGCGCTGCCCGGTGAGGAGCCGCAGAGCCTGCTCGCCGACACCCTGCGCGGCATCCGCCCGCTGGACGCCAAGGCGCTCGGCGAGGCCTGGGACCGGCAGAAGCGGATGACGAAGCCGGCCGGCTCGCTCGGCATGCTGGAGATCATCTCCGCCCAGCTGTGCGGCCTGTCCCGCAAGTGCCCGCCGCCGCTCCCGGAGCCCGCCTGCGTGGCGATCTTCGCCGCGGACCACGGCGTGCACGCCCAGGGCGTCAGCCCCTGGCCGCAGGAGGTGACCGCCCAGATGGTCGGCAACTTCCTGGCCGGGGGAGCGGTGATCAACTCCTTCGCCAAGCAGATCGGCACCGAGGTCTGCGTGGTCGACGTCGGTGTGGCCGCCGAGCTGCCGGACGCCGTCCAGCAGGGCCGGGCCACCGGTCTGCTGCCGCGCAAGGTCCGCCCCGGCACGGCCGACATGACCCAGGGCCCGGCGATGACCCGCGAGGAGGTTCTCAAGGCCATCGAGGTCGGCATCGAGACCGCCCGCGACCTGGTCGCGGCGGGCAACAAGGCACTGGTCACCGGCGACATGGGCATCGCCAACACCACCGCCTCGGCCGCGCTGATCTCGGTGTTCACCGGTCTCGACCCGGCCGAGGTGACCGGTCGCGGCACCGGCATCGACGACGAGACCCACGCCCGCAAGATCGAGGTCATCCGCGCCGCGCTGGCCCTGCACCAGCCCGACCCGAGCGACCCGGTCGGCGTCCTCGCCGCCGTCGGCGGCCTGGAGCACGCGGCCATCGCCGGTTTCCTGCTGGGCGCCGCCTCGCTGCGCACCCCGGTGGTGCTGGACGGTGTCATCGCCGGTTCGGCCGCACTGGCCGCCAAGGCGATCGCCCCCGAGGTGCTGGCCGCCTGCATCGCCGGCCACCGCTCCGCCGAGCCCGGCCACCAGGCCGCGCTGGCGAAGCTCGGTCTGCGTCCGCTGATCGACCTGGACCTGCGGCTCGGCGAGGGCACCGGTGCCCTGCTGGCCCTGCCGCTGGTGCAGAGCGCGGCACGGGCGATGCACGATGTAGCCACCTTCGATTCCGCCGGGGTCACCGAGAAGGCCTGACGCACACCTCGCACCGCTCCGCGGACCGGCCCGAGGGCGCCGGCCCGCGGAGCGGCGTCTCGCCGTACCGTCCCCCACCCTCACCCCGATCAGGAGCACCGTCGATGACCGCGCCCACCCCGCACCCGAGCACCGAGGGCCGTACCCCCTACCCGGTCGGCCTGCTGCTGGCAGGCCGCCGTGTCGTCGTGGTCGGCGGCGGACAGGTCGCCCAGCGGCGGCTGCCCGCCCTGATCGCCGCCGGGGCCGAGCTGCACCTGATATCCCCGGCCACCACCCCGGCCGTCCAGGCGATGGCCGACGCCGGCGAGCTCACCTGGCACGCCCGTCCGTACCAGGACGGCGACCTGGCCGACGCCTGGTACGCCTTGGTCGCCACCGACGACCCGGCCGTCAACGCGGCGGTCAGTGCCGAGGCCGAGCGCGGGCGGGTGTTCTGCTCCCGCAGCGACGACGCCTCCGCCGCCACCGCCTGGACCCCGGCCAGCGGCCGCGACGCGGGCGCCACCGTCGCCGTCCTCACCGGCGACCCGCGCCACTCCGCCGCCCTGCGCGACGCCATCGTGGACGGCTTGCGGGACGGCTCGCTGGCCGCCCGCCAGTACCGCTCGCACGGTGCCGGCGTCGCCCTGGTCGGCGGCGGCCCCGGAGACCCGGACCTGATCACCGTGCGCGGCCGCCGCCTGCTCGCCGACGCCGACGTGGTGGTCGCCGACCGCCTCGCCCCGCGCGAGCTGCTCGCCGAGCTGCCCGAGCACGTCGAGGTGATCGACGCCTCCAAGATCCCGTACGGCCGGTTCATGGCCCAGGAGGCGATCAACCGCACGCTGATCGAGCACGCCAAGGCCGGCAAGTTCGTGGTCCGGCTCAAGGGCGGCGACCCGTACGTCTTCGGGCGCGGCGGCGAGGAGCTGCTGGCCTGCGCCGAGGCGGGTCTTCCGGTCACCGTCGTGCCCGGGATCTCCAGCTCGATCAGCGTCCCGGCCTCGGCCGGCGTCCCGGTCACCCACCGGGGCATGACGCACGAGTTCACGGTGATCTCCGGCCACGTCGGGCCGGACGACGAGCGCTCCCTGACCAACTGGGAGGCCGCCGCGAAGATGAGCGGCACCCTGGTGCTGCTGATGGCCGTGGACAAGATCGGCGCGATCGCCGCCCGACTGGTCGAGTACGGCCGCCCGGCGACCACGCCGGTTGCGATCGTCCAGGAGGGCACCACCGCCGCCCAGCGCCGGGTGGACGCCACCCTGGGCACTGTCGCCGCGGTGGTCGAGGCCGAGGGCGTCAAGCCTCCGGCGGTCATCGTCATCGGGGACGTCGTCAACGTCCTGGCCGCCGCCTTCCGGCCGTAGGCCTTCCCGGAGCGGACCCTTCCAGAGTGGGCCCTCCCGGACTGGACCCTCCCGGAGTGGGAAGTCGGCCCGGCCGACTTCCTACTCCAGCGGTTGCTCCGCCCAGATGACCTTCCCGGTCGCCGTGTAGCGCGTCCCCCAGCGGTCCGCGAACTGCGCGACCAGGAACAGCCCGCGCCCGCCCTCGTCCTCGGTCGCCGCGTACCGCAGGTGCGGCGAGGTGCTGCTGCCGTCCGACACCTCGCAGATCAGCGCCCGGTCCCGCAGCAGCCGCACCCGGATCGGCCCGGAGCCGTACCGGATCGCGTTGGTCACCAGCTCGCTCAGGATCAGCTCGGTGACGAACGCGGCCTCGTCCAGCCCCCAGGCCTCCAGCCGCCGCGCCACCTCTGCCCGGACGGCACCCACCGCCGCCGGGTCGGACGGCACCTCCCACTCCGCCACCTGGTCCGGCGCCAGCACCCTGGTCTGCGCCACCAGCAGCGCGATGTCGTCCTGCGGGTGCGTTGGCAGCATCGCCCCGAGCACGTCCGCGCAGGTCTGCTCGGGCGTGCGCGGCGGGCCGGTCAGCGCCGTCCGCAGCAGCTCCAGCCCTTCGTCGATGTCCCGGTCGCGGTCCTCCACCAGCCCGTCCGTGTAGAGCACCAGCCGACTGCCCTCGGCCAGGTCCAGCTCGGCGGTCTCGAACGGCAGCACCGCCAGCCCGAGCGGCGGCCCGGTCGGCAGCTCCGGGAACACCACCCGGCCCTGCGGGTCCACCACGGCCGGCGGCGGGTGCCCGGCGGTGGCCAGCGTGCAGCGCCGCGACACCGGGTCGTAGATCGCGTACAAGCAGGTCGCCCCGGTCAGCCCGGCGTTCTCGCCGCTCGCCGCCTCGTCCTGGTCGATCCGGTTCACCAGCTCGTCCAGGTGCCCCAGCAGCTCGTCCGGCGGCAGGTCCAGGGTCGAGAAGTTGTGGATCGCGGTGCGCAGCCGGCCCATCGTCGCCGCCGCGTGCAGCCCGTGCCCCACCACGTCCCCGACCACCAGGGCCACCCGCGCGCCCGGCAGCGGGATCACGTCGAACCAGTCCCCGCCCACCCCGGCCTGGGCCGGCAGGTAGCGGTGCGCCACGTCCAGCGCGTTCTGGGCCGGCAGCCGGCGCGGCAGCAGGCTGTGCTGCAGCGTCACCGCCATCGCGTGCTCCCGGGTGTAGCGGCGGGCGTTGTCGATGCACACCGCCGCGTGCGACACCAGCTCCTCGGCCAGCGCCAGGTCGTCCGTCTCGAACGGCTCCTCCCGTTGCGCCCGCCAGAACCGGGCCACCCCCAGCAGCACCCCGCGCGCCCGCAGCGGCACCCGCACCAGGGAGTGCACCCCGTACTCCAGCACCTGCGCCGACCGCTCCGGGTCCTGATCGCGCCACCGCCGGGCCTCCGCCAGGTTCGGCTCCAGGCCCGGCTTTCCGCTGTGCAGCGCCCCGGCCAGCGGGGTCGCGGGCACCACGTCCAGCACCGTGCCGACCGGGTAGAACGGCGCGTCGTCCCGCACGCCCGTCACCGCCGCCCGCCGCATCCGCCCCAGCGAGGAACCCGGGGGCGGCTCCTCGCCCACCAGCACCTGCTCCGCGACGTCCACCGTCACGAAGTCCGCGAACCGGGGCACGGCGACCTGCGCCAGCTCCTCCGCCGTCCGCGTCACGTCCAGCGTGCTGCCCACCGTCACCCCGGCGTCGTACAGCAGCCGCAGCCGCCGCTGCGCGCGCTCGGCCCGGCCGGACAGCGCCAGCAGCTCGGTGGAGTCACGCAGCGTGGCGACGCAGCCGGGCGGGCCGCCGGGGGCCTGGTCGGTCAGCCGGACGTTCACCGCCAGCAGCCGCTCCCCGGCCAGCACCACCTCGTCGGTCACCTGGCGGTTGGCGGTCAGCAGCTCCAGTGGCGCCTGTTCGAGGCCCAGCCCGGCCACCGGACGGCCTTCGGCGTCCGGCGGCAGGTCCAGCAGCCGCCGAGCCTCGTCGTTGCAGAGCAGCAGCCGGCCGTCCCCGCCGACGATCATGACGCCCTCGCGCACCGCGTGCAGGACGGCCGCGTGGTGCTCGTACATCCGGGTCATCTCGATCGGGCCCAGCCCGCGCGTCTGCCGCCGCAGCCGACGGCTGATCAGCGCCGTTCCGAGCGTGGCCAGCCCGATCGCGCCGGCCGCCGCGCCCAGCACCACCGGCAGCTGACGCTCGCTCGCCGTGCTGACGTTCGCCAGCGTGACGCCCGCCGAGACCAGCCCGACCACCTGGCCGTCCGGTGCGTACACCGGGACCACCGCCTGCACCAGCGGGCCGAGCGTGCCCGTGATGTGCTCGGTCACCACCTGGCCGTGCAGCGCGGGCTGGTAGTTGCCGACGAACGGTTGGCCGATCCGGGCCGGGTTCGGGTGGGTGTAGCGGATGCCCTGGTTGCTCAGGACGACGATGAAGTCCACGCCCGAGGCGATCCGCGCGGACTGCGCCTTCGGCTGGAGGATCGCGGTCGGGTCGGGGGAGCGGAGGGCGGCCACCATGCCCGGCGAGTTGGCGAAGGTCTGGGCGACCGCCACCGACCGGTTGCGGGCCTCGTTGTCGGCGTCCTTGTGCGACTGCACCACCAGTGCCACCACGGCGGCCGCCACCAGCAGCAGGACGATCAGGATCTGCAGCGCGAACACCTGCCCGGCCACCGACCGGTGCCACACCGGCCACGCCCGCTTCGCGCGCGGCAGCTGTGGCCGACCGTGTGGGCGCCCACCGGAGGAGCCGGCGGAGCCAGTGGCGCCAGAGGCCGACGGAGCCCAGGATCGGCCCGGATAACGGGCCATACGGTCATATTTGCACTCCGACTAGCCGGGGACCACCCCGTCCCCTCGGCCGTTTGGCCTTCCCCGTCCCGGCTTGGCAAGATCACAGGGTGTCCGAACCCAGCACCATCACCGATCCGGCCGACCCCCGCCTCGCCGACTACACCGGCCTCACCGACGTCGAACTGCGCCGCCGCCGCGAACCCGCCGAGGGCCTGTTCATCGCCGAGGGGGAGAAGGTCATCCGCCGCGCCCTCGCCGCCGGCTACCGGATGCGGTCGATGCTGCTCACCGCCAAGTGGCTGGACGTGATGGCCGACGTCATCGCCGAGGCCGACGCCCCGGTCCACGTGGTCGAGCCCGCGCTCGCCGAAGCCGTCACCGGCTACCACGTCCACCGCGGCGCGCTCGCCTCGATGGAGCGCAAGCCCCTCCCGGACGCCGCCGACCTGCTCGCCGGGGCCCGCCGGGTCGCCGTCCTGGAGGGCCTGGTCGACCACACCAACCTCGGCGCCATCTTCCGCAGCGCCGCCGCCCTCGGCATGGACGCGGTCCTGCTCTCGCCGGACTGCGCCGACCCGCTCTACCGGCGCGCCGTCAAGGTCTCGATGGGTGCCGTCTTCGCGGTCCCGTACGCCCGCCTGGACCCCTGGCCCGCCGCCCTCGACACGGTCCGCGCGGCCGGCTTCACCCTCCTCGCCCTCACCCCCGCGGACAACGCCGTCGACCTCGCCGGCCTCACCCCGCACCGCCTCCCCAAGGCCGCTCTCCTGCTCGGCGCCGAGGGCGACGGCCTCACCCCCCGCGCCATCGCCGCCGCCGACCACCCCGTCCGCATCCCGATGGCGCACGGCATCGACTCGCTCAACGTGGGCGCCGCCGCAGCAGTGGCCTTCTACGCCGTCACCACCCCCTGACGTCCCCGGGCCCGCCGCCTCGCCCGCTCCTGGGACCGTCACGGCTGGACCCGTCACCGCGTCATCAGAAGTCGGCGAGCCCGGCTTCTGGTGCCGGCCTCCGTGGATGCCGGGCCCCTTGCCCCTTCTCCACGCCGGAGCCAGGCCTTGCGCCAGGAGTCGGCGGGCCCGACGTCCCGCGCGGACGCCCAGCCGAATCGTGTCGGGTCAGCCCTTCGGGGCCGTAGGCGGGGCCGGGGCGGCGGCTGGGGCGGCGGCGGGGGGCGGGGTGGGGCCGCCGGGGGCGCCGGGCCAGGACTCGTCGAGGGTGCCGTCGGCGCGGACGGTGTAGCGGGTGGAGGTGACGGCGCCGGTGGCGGCGACGCGCTCCTCGCGGACGACCGTGCTGCCGTCCAGTCGCCAGGCGGCCGTCGCCTGCGGGTCCGCCGCCGAGGTGCGGGAGGTGGTGGCGACAGGCGTGTCCCCGGCGAAGGTGTAGAGCTGGACGAGGTCGACCGGCGCCGAGCCCTCCGCCCGCCGCAGGACCACGACCGCGGCCGGCAGGCCCTTGTACCGGGCCGGCAGCACCGCGCTCAGGGCGACCTGCGGCCCGGCCCCGGCCGAGTGCCCGTCCTTCAGCGCGATGGCCGGTCCGCCCGCGCCGTCGGGGTAGCTGCGGTTCGGCCAGTCGACCGCCGGCACCGGCGCCTGCGGGGCAGCCAGGGAGCCGTCCGCCGCGCCGCCGCGCGCCGCTGCCGGGAGGGGCGTGGCCGAGGGCTGCGGGGCGACGTCCACGGACGTCCCCGGCACCGCCAGTTGGCCGCCGCCGCTGCCACCACTGGCACCGCCGCCGCTCACACTCGCGACCACCCCGGTGGGCGGCCTCAGACCCTGGTTGCCCCGGTCCTCGCATCCCTGCGCCGCCGCGATGGCCAGCGCCACCCCGATGGTCACGGTGACGAAGACCACGAGCCGCTGCCGCAGCAGCCGCTGCCGTGCCGTGCCGGGCCGCCCGCCGGGGGCGGGGGTGTGCTGGCGGTCCCGGGGGCCGGGCCGGTCCGGGGGCGGAGTGTGCGGACGGTCGGGACGCCGGCGCAGCGGACGGGTCACGGGTGTCGGCTCGGGCCGGGGGAGCGGCGCGGCCGCCCCGTGCGGGCGGCGCCCCGCCGTTCCGGAAACCGGCGCACCGGCACGGCCCGCGGCCGCCCGGGCCCGCGCAGCGGCGGGCGGCTCGGGCGAGCGTCCGGGCGCCGGAACGCCCGGCCGGGCACCGTCGTGCGGGGCGGGTGCGGCCGCCGCCCGTCCCGGCCGGGCCGCGCGCGCACCGCCGCCGGAGGCCCCGGCCGCCGTGGCGCGCGCCGCCAGTTCGCTGAGCCGCTCGTGCAGCGCGGCCGCGCCGGGCCGTTCGGCGGGTTCCTTGGCCAGGCAGGCCCGGATCAGTGGAGCGAGCTGGGGCGGCACCGTGGACAGGTCGGGTTCCTCGTGGACGACCCGGTACAGCATCACCTCGGACGACGCCCCCGACCCGAACGGGGTGTCCCCGGTGAGCGCGTACGCGAGGGTGGCCCCGAAGGCGAAGACGTCGGTGGCGGGCGTGACGGCGACCCCGCGTACCTGCTCGGGGGCGAGGAAGCCGGGGGAGCCGACCGCCGTGCCGACGTGGGTGAGCGTGCTGGCGCCGCGCGACCACGCGATGCCGAAGTCGATGATCCGCGGGCCACGCGGTGAGAGCAGGATGTTGGAGGGTTTGAGGTCGCGGTGGACCACCCCGGCCTCGTGCACCTTGACCAGCCCGTCGGCGAGCGCGGCCCCGATCCGGGCCGCCTCGGGCCAGCTCATCGGCCCCTCGTCGCCGACCTGCTTGTACAGCGAGGGCCCGGGCACGTAGGCGGTGGCCAGCCAGGGCCGGTCGGCCTCGATGTCCGAGCCGACCACGCGGGCGGTGCAGCCGCCCCGGATCCGGGAGGCGGCGGCGATCTCGCGGGCGAAGCGGGTGCGGAACTCCTGGTCCTCGGCGAGTTCGGCGCGGATCAGCTTGAGCGCGACGCGCTGCCCGCGGCGGTCGGACCCGAGGTAGACCACACCCATGCCGCCGGCGCCCAGTCGCCGGTGCAGGCGGTACGGCCCGACGATGCGGGGGTCCTCACGCCTCAGCCGCATCATCGCCATGTTCCGTTCTCCGTCAGCCTGTGGGTGAGGCCCCGTCGGTTGGGCCATCGTCAGTTCCTGCCTGGCACAGCTTACGGACTGCCCGCTGCGGTGTGCTGATACGCAACACCTGAAGCCGCCGTGCGATTGTCTGATCTTGCGTTGACCTGCAGGTCACAGGGGTGCCGGATCGCCTCTCGGGGTTGGCCCTCAGGGTTCCCTCGGGGGTCGGATCAGCCTTCCCTCCCCCTGCGGTAGTAGGCCTCAAGTCCGGGCGTCATCCTCCGGGACGTCCGAGGAACAGTACGACGGCATGACGTCCGCAGGGCCCCCTGACCAATAGCGTTGTGCCCAGCGGTGGACGGGGAGCTCGTCCCCCGAGGTAAGCCGTCCACCGCGCCAACTCGACCGGATCAGGAGTCAGGGCATGGCACCGCAGCTCACGGGAACCCCCCGCCGCCGTCGGCCGGCCTCCGTCCAGTCCCGGTCCACCACGGAGCAGCCCACCCGGCACCCCGCGGTGGCGTTGGCCATGGCCCTGCCGTGCGCCGTGCTCCTGGTCCTGCTCTTCGGTGGATGGGACCAGATGGCGAACCAGGCCCAGGCAGTCGCCGATCTGATCGGCCGCTGAGGTCTCAGGCGCCACCTGAGAAAGGACGCCGCCCCCTGCGGGCGGCCACAGAACGGGCACCGGTCCCCTGGGGACGGGGAGCGGTGCCGCCGGGGAGGGCCGCGGCCGCGCTGACACGCGGACGGGCGTGAGCGGTGCGCAGAGCGCCCCGGCAGGCGGAGACGCCGCGTACGGACGTCGGTGAGGGCGTCCGTACGCGGCTCTTCTCCTTCATGACGACCGGTTCATGACGACCGGCCGATCCTCACCACGACCGGTGCATGCAAAAGGCCGGGGCCGCAACCCTTACGGATTGCGACCCCGGCCGTTACTGTGCGCGATACTGGGATTGAACCAGTGACCCCTACCGTGTCAAGGTAGTGCTCTCCCGCTGAGCTAATCGCGCCTGGTGTGGCGGTCCTGCAGCAGACCCCGAAGGATCCGACGTGCGCGATACTGGGATTGAACCAGTGACCCCTACCGTGTCAAGGTAGTGCTCTCCCGCTGAGCTAATCGCGCCTGGTGTGGCGGTCCTGCAGCAGACCCCGAAGGGCCCGACGTGCGCGATACTGGGATTGAACCAGTGACCCCTACCGTGTCAAGGTAGTGCTCTCCCGCTGAGCTAATCGCGCGGGGAGGTCTCCCGGTGGAACCGGGTGAACCTCTTGGAGGTGGAGACGGGATTTGAACCCGTGTACACGGCTTTGCAGGCCGTTGCCTCGCCTCTCGGCCACTCCACCAGGCAACACACGAAGAACGATCTTACACTGTTCTCCATCGAGCGGACGACGAGATTCGAACTCGCGACCCTCACCTTGGCAAGGTGATGCTCTACCAACTGAGCCACGTCCGCCTGTCTCCCGGGATCTTCACCGTTTTTCTCGGCTGCGCTCCCTGGCGACGTGTTGAACTCTAGCGGATTCCTGGGCCAGCTAAAAATCCGTTCCCGCAGCGTGCCGAGGGGATGCCCCCCGCGTGCCGTTCCGTCAGCCCTCACGGGCGGCCACGGCCGCTACCTGCGGCGCTCCCGGACGATCATCCGCACGCCACCCGACGCACACCTGCGCGACGCCCGAGGCCGCTCGTCCGCGGGCCCGTCTCCGGACCCGCACCAGGGGCCGGAGGCCACCTCCAGGCTCACGCCCCGGCTCGCGCGCCGTCGCACGGCGGCTCACCAGGGCCGGGCCCGTGCCCCCGACCTACACTTCAGGCACCGCCGCCCAGCACACCGCGCAGGAGAACCGTGTCCGGCCACCCCGACCCCAGCACCCCGCTCGCCCGCTTCGGCGGCCGCCTGGCCACCGGACTGCGCGACGTCACCTCGGACCCGGCCGCCCTCGACTCCTCCGGCTACTGGGCCGTCGCCTACGACTTCGAGGGCCGACTGACCTGCGCCCGCTTCGACGAGGTCCGCCCCGCCCCCGCCCCGCCCTCCGGCGCCGGCTGGCGCGGCCCGGACGCCGGCAGCTGGCACAGCTCCCTGGACCGCACCGCCTACACCGCGGGCGTACGCCGCATCCGCGAGCACATAGCCGCCGGCGAGGTCTACCAGGCCAACCTCTGCCGGGTGCTGTCCGCGCCGCTGCCCGACCCGGACCTCAGCGACATCGACGCCCTCACCGGCCTCCTCGCCCACGGCAACCCCGCCCCCTACGCCGGCACCATCCGACTGCCCGGGCACGGCGTCGAGATCGCCACTGCCTCACCCGAGCTCTACCTGCGCCGCACCGGCCGCACCGTCTCCTCCGGCCCGATCAAGGGCACCGGCCGCACCGAGGACGACCTCCTCGACAAGGACCACGCCGAGAACGTGATGATCGTGGACCTGGTCCGCAACGACCTCGGCCGCGTCTGCGACACCGGCAGCGTCACCGTCCCCGACCTCTGCGCCGTCGAGAAGCACCCCGGCCTGGTCCACCTGGTCTCCACCGTCGAGGGCACCCTGCGCGAGGACGTCGGCTGGCCCGGACTCCTCACCGCCACCTTCCCGCCCGGCTCCGTCACCGGCGCCCCCAAATCCAGCGCGCTGCGGATCATCGACGCCCTGGAGACCGCCCCGCGCGGCCCCTACTGCGGCGGCGTCGGCTGGGTCGACGCCGACCGCGGCGAGGGCGAACTCGCCGTCGGCATCCGCACCTTCTGGCTCGACCGGACCGACCCCGGCACGCCCGTCCTGCGCTTCGGCACCGGCGCCGGCATCACCTGGGGCTCCGACCCCGACCGCGAGTGGGCGGAAACCGAACTGAAGGCCGCCCGACTGGTCGCGATAGCGTCGGGCCGCGAACCCGACCAGACCGGGGAATGAGCCGCACCGCTCACCGCGCCCACCGCTGAGGAGCAGACCTCGATGCACAACCGCACCACGAGCTGGGTCAACGGCACCCTCGTCGACTCCGCCGACGCCGCCGTCTCGGTCCTCGACCACGGCCTCACCACCGGCGACGGCGTCTTCGAGACCATGAAGACCGTCGACGGCAAGGCCTTCGCGGTCACCCGCCACCTCGACCGGCTCACCCGCTCCGCCCGCGGCCTCGGCCTGCCCGACCCCGACCACGACCTGGTCCGCGAGGCCTGCGCCCAGGTCCTCGCCGCCAACCCCGCGCCGCTCGGCCGCCTGCGCGTGACCTACACCGGCGGGCAGGCCCCGCTCGGCTCGGAGCGCGGCACCACCGGCCCCACCCTCGTCGTCGCCCTCGGCGCCATCAACCGCCGCCCCGACGAGACCGCCGTCGCCGTCGTCCCCTGGCGCCGCAACGAGCACAGCGCCGTCGCGGGCCTCAAGACCACCTCGTACGCCGAGAACGTCGTCGCCCTGGCCGCCGCCCATCGCGCCGGCGCCTCCGAGGCCCTGTTCGCCAACACCGCCGGCCGACTCTGCGAGGGCACCGGCTCCAACGTCTTCGTGGTCATCGGCGGCCGCCTGCTCACCCCGGCCCTCGCCTCCGGCTGCCTGGCCGGCATCACCCGGCGGCTCGTCATCGACTGGTGCGGCGCCGAGGAGGCCGACCTCCCGCTCGACGCCCTCCAGGACGCCGAGGAGGTCTTCCTGACCTCCACCACCCGCGACGTCCAGGCCGTCACCCGCGTCGACGACCGCGAACTGCCCGGCATCGGCCCCGTGACCGCGAAGGCCATGGCCGTCTTCACCGAGCGCAGCGGCGACGACCTCGACCCGTGATGCCCGCCTCCGGGAGACGGAACCGGCCGCGTGGACGGCCTCGTGGATAACCTCCCGAGCAAGGGGAAGGGACCACCACATGACCACCACGCTGCGCCCCGAGGGCCCGGAGACACCCACCGCGGCCGGTGGCCGCACCAGACGCTGGCGGATCCTGTCGAACGGCCACCCGGTCGGCACACTGCGCACCACCTCCACCCCGTACGGCGGCCAACTCTGGGGTGATATATCGGAGTTGGAAGTCACCGAAGGGCGCGGCCGGGGCCGCGGCACGTTCGGCGCGCTGGCCGCGGAGGAGGTGCTGCGCCACTGGGGCTGCGTCCGGGTGGACGCCAGGATCCCCGAATCGGCGCCGATCGCCCGCGCCCTCGCCGCCACCCTCGGCTACACCGAGCGGATGCGGACCCTGAACAAGCGCCTGACCGACGCCCCCGCCCTGCCCGCCGGACTGACCGCGCGCCCGATCGACCCCGCGGCACTTCAGGCCTGGCTCGACGGGGGCGCGGAGCGCTTCGCCCACTCGCTCGTGGCCTCCGGCCTCACCGAGGAGCAGGCGCGCGCCAAGTCGGGCGGCGATCGGCGGAACCTGCTCCCGCAGGGCGCCGAGACCCCCGGCGCCGTCCTGAGCAGTCTGTACGACGCCGCCGGCGGGCCGGAGCCGTGCGGCTCGATCTGGGTGGCCCTCCACCTGCGCGACCTGCCGGACGGCGAACCGCTCGCCTGGGTGATGGTGGTGGAGGTGTTCCCGGCCCACCGGGGCCGCGGACACGGCCGCGCCCTGATGCTGCTCGCCGAGCGGGAGTGCCTCGCCGCCGGCGTGCGCAACCTCGGCCTCAACGTCTTTGCCGACAACGAGATCGCCATCCGGCTCTACGACTCGCTCGGCTACTCGGCCACCGAGCGCCTCTACGGCAAGGCGCTCTGACGTGCCGTCAGGAAGCCCTCGACGCCTCGATGACGGCCGTGATCCGCTCCCGCAGACCGTCCTGGCTCTGCCCGCCGTCCAGGCGCTCGCCGCCGATCACGTACGTCGGCGTGCCTGTGACCCCGATCGCCTTCCCCTCGGCCTGGTCGGAGTCGACGGTCAGCATGTGCCGGCCGTCGATCAGCGCGGTGTCGACCTCCTCGACGTCCACTCCGACCTCGCGGGCGACGTCCAGCAGCACCTGCTGCCCCCGCGCGTCCAGCTCCTCGACCCGGGCCAGCAGCGCCTCCACGAACGGCCAGCCGAGCCCCTGGGCGAACGCCTCCTCGGCCGCCTCCGCGGCGGCGTAGGCGTGCTTGTGCTTCTCCAACGGGAAGTGCCGCAGCTCCACGGGGAGCGCGTCGCCGTACTGCGCGCGGAGCGCCCGGACGTCGTCCAGCGCGGTACGGCAGTCCGGGCACTGCAGGTCGCACCAGAACTCAAGGCGGGGGAGGGAACCATCGATCATTCCCCCAGTGTTCCACTAGTGGGCGCCCGCTCCGGCCGGTGGTGCGCCCGAGGGCGGACCGACAGGGAGGCACCGATGACCAGGACGACCGGACGCGAAGGGGTGGCCCCGTGCTGAGCGCGGCGATCAGCTTCATCCTCACCGCGGGCGGGGTGGCCGTCGCGGGCCTGCGGGCCTACAAGCGGCGCTTCCTGTCGGCGACCCGCTGGTTCGCGGTCGCCCTGCTGCCCGCCGGGCTCTACCTGACCGGGCTGTTCCCGCTGGCGAGCACGATCGGCCGGGCGTTCGCCGACTGGGCGGCGAACCTGGTCTTCGACCCCCGGGTGTGGGCCGGCATCGTGCTGCTCGGGGTCTCCGCCGTCCTGCTGGTCACCACCCGCTGGGTGGGCCGCCGCAGCGCCGTCGAGGCCTCGCCGGAGCGCCCCGCGGCCGCCGGACCGGCGCCCGAGCGCCCGGCGGTGGCACCGGCGCCCAAGGCGGCGAAGAAGCAGGGTGGCGGCAAGCGCGACGACGGCCTCGGCGACTTCGACGACATCGAGGAGATCCTCCGCAAGCGCGGGATCTGACCGCCGCATCCGACCGCCGATCCGAGGGCGGGATCCCGAACGCGGGATCCCGCTCAGGCGGAGGGGACGGCCTCGGCCGAGCGCTGGCGAGCCCGGTACGCGGCGACGTGCAGCCGGTTGCCGCAGGTGCGGCTGTCGCAGTAGCGCCGGGAGCGGTTCCGGGAGAGGTCCACGAAGACCCGCGCGCAGTCCGGCGCCTCGCACCGGCGCAGCCGCTCCCGCTCGCCCGCCATGAGGATGAAGGCCAGCGCCATGCCCAGCTCGGCCGCCAGGTGGTCGCCGAGCGCGGCGTGCGGCGCGAAGTAGTGGATGTGCCAGTCGTGGTCGTCATGGTTGGTCAGCCGGGGCGTCGTCCCGGCGGCCGCGACGATCGCGTTGACCAGCTCGGCGGCCTCTGCGGTGGATTCCGTCCCGAACACCTCGCGCAGCCGGGTGCGCAGCTCGTGCACCCGGCGCAGGTCGCCCTCCGTCAGCGAGTCGATCTCGCTGATCTCCTGGCGGACCACGAAGGCGTCGAGCGCGGCGACGTCCGGCAGCCGCTCGGCGCCGCACACCTCGGGTGCGGTGTTGAGCAGCTCCACGAGGATGCTCAGCGCGCACTCGGTGTCATGGGTGATCAGCACGTTGGGGGCTCCTCGCGCAGGGGGACTCCGATACCCCGCGTCCACGGTTACCCCCAGACCATACCGGGCCTTGTGCCAGAAGGGCGGCGCGTCCTTTCGAATGCGTGTACGGATCCCGTCAGAGCATCCGAAACCGGGCGCCGTCCCGCCGCTGCGCCCCCGGATCGGCGTACGGAGACCGCGGCTGGGCGCGACCCCGGACAGACGTCGGCGCCCGGCACCGAGGCCGGCCACCCGTTCGGATGGCCGGCTCCGGTGCCGGGCGCCTGCGGTGCTGTGGGCCCGCTCCGGTGGGAGCGGGCCATCCGCCGGCCCCGAGACCGCGTCGTGCGCGGCTCAGTCCGCTGCCGTGCCCCCGAGTAGGACGGCTGCGATGACGGCAGGGGGTGCTGCTCCGCCGTCGGCGGGGCGTGACCGCCTCCGGTCGGGGTCAGCTTTCGGCGAGGATGTGGGACAGCTCCCGGTCGAGGTCGAAGTGGCGGTGTTCGGTGCCGGGCGGCACCGCGGCGTCCGTCCGCTTGAGGAACGACTCAAGCGCCCGGGCAGGGGCCTCCAGCAGGGCTTCTCCTTCCGGAGAGCTCAGCGCGATGCAGACCACCCCTTGCCCGTGACTGCGCGACGGCCACACCCGGACGTCGCCGGTACCGGTGGGTCGATGCAGCCCCTCCGCGAGGAGATCTCGGGCGAACACCCACTCCACGGTCTCGTCGGCGCCCGTGTGGAACGTCGCGTGCACGGCGTAGGGGTCGGCAGTGTCGTAGCGCAGGCCCGCGGGGACGGGCAGTGAGGACTCGCTGGACACGATGAGGCGCAGGTGCAGCTCGCAGCTGACCGTGGTGTTCATAAGCGCCATGGCCTTTCGCTCAGTGTGCGCTCGGGGAATCGCACGTCGGCGAACGGACCATCCCACCCCCAAGACCGATGTAAACCCCTCTGTCCCGATTCGGGCGCGAGTCGTACCCCTTACGGCGCATTGCGGAATCGTCGCGGAGCGGCCGGGCCGGGCATTACCGAGCCACTTCTTGGTTAGTTTCCTGGCATGACTGTGCGAAACGACAAGACGGGCGGGAACACGAGAACGGGTGAAGCCGTCACGCCGGATGACACGGCGGTCGGCGGCTCCCGGGCGGTCGGCTCCCGGGCTCCGGCCTTCGTGCGCCGTTCCCGCGCTCTGCACCGGGCCTGGCAGGTGGCGGTCTTCCTGGTCGGCCTCGCCGTGGTCGGGCTCGGCGTGGTGATGCTGCCGCTGCCCGGCCCCGGCTGGGTGGTGATCTTCCTGGGCATGGGGATCTGGGCCACCGAGTTCGTCTGGGCCCGGCTGGCCCTGCGCTGGACCCGCCACAAGGTCGCCGAGGCCGCCCGGCGGGCCCTGGACCCGCGGGTGCGCCGCCGCAACCTGACGGTCACCGCGATCGGGCTGGCCGCCGTCGTCGCGGTGGGGGCCTGGTACCTCGCCCGCTACGGCCTGGTCGTCCCCTGGCGGCTGGACGAGAGCTGAGCGGCCCGGGCCCGGGCCGGCGACCAGGGAGGGTGTTCGGACCACCCTCCGGGATGCGGTAATGTTTTCCCTGCACCCGGGCGATTAGCTCAGCGGGAGAGCACTTCGTTCACACCGAAGGGGTCACTGGTTCGATCCCAGTATCGCCCACCGGAATGCATTGTGATATGTGAGGCCCGGCCGATTATCGGCTGGGCCTTACATGTATTTCCGGAATCCGCCTGAAGGGCCGTCGGTAATCGGCTGAAGCACAGTCACCTTCCGCGTGGAGCGCGAGTTCTGTGGATGTGTCGGCGGTACCCCGGAACGGGCGAGTTGTACGACACCCCCCGAATGGTGCTACAGTTCTTCTCGTTGCCCGGGCGATTAGCTCAGCGGGAGAGCACTTCGTTCACACCGAAGGGGTCACTGGTTCGATCCCAGTATCGCCCACCGGACAGCACGCAGGCCCTGACCAGGAAACCGGTCAGGGCCTGCGGCGCGTTCCGGGCCCGAGCTTCCGGGGCCGCCCGCTACGCCGCCGCCTCGCAGCCGTGCTCCGGTTCCAACCGGCGCCCGCAGCCGCACCGGGCCGGCCGCAGCGGCCACGAGAGGTCCACCCGCTCCGCCACCCCCGAGCGGTCGAACCAGCTCTGCAGCCCGCGTGCCTGCGCCGCGTGCCAGACCCCCTGTCGCAGGTGCAGCTCAGCCGCCGTCAGCCCGCCGAGCGCCGCCGGGTAGCGGGCGCCTATTCGCCGGGTCAGCGCCAGCGCCGCCGTCGCGTCCGCCCCCGCGTCGTGCGCCCCGGCCAGCTCCACGCCGTAGTGGGCACACAGGTCGGTCAGGGTCCGGCGGCCCTTGCGGTAGCGGTCCACGTGCTTGTCCAGCACCCGCGGATCCAGCACCTGCAGCCCGGCCGCCGCCAGACCGCCGACCAGCGTCAGCCCGTGATGGCGGCGCAACTCCCGGTCCAGCAGCGTCAGGTCGTAGGGCGCGTTCATCACCACCACCGGGTGCCCGGCCCGGGCCTCGGCCGCCAGCGCGCGGGTGACCTCCGCCACCACCGAGCGGGCCGGCCGGCCGTGCAACCGGACGTGCTCGTCGGTGATGCCGTGCACCGCGCGGGCGCCGTCCGGGATCGGAACGCCCGGATCGGCGAGCCAGGTGGTGGTCCGCACCGGTGTGCCCGGGGCGAGTTGGACGACCAGGGCGGCGGAGACGATCCGATCGTGCTCCACGTCCACGCCGGTGGTCTCGGTGTCGAAGGAGGCGAGTGGGCCGGTGTACCAGTGCTGCTGCATGACTGCCCCTCAGGCAAGCGTTCCGCGCCCGGTTGATACCCGGGACTGACGGCCCTTCAACCCGTTTGGCCCAGGCCGGACCGGGGATCCTGCCCATGACCGTCCCGTTCGAATCGACTGTCCCGTTCGAATCCGGACGGGCCCGGAGCCGGGGGAGGCCACGGGCGATGGCACTGACACAGCCGCAGCCCGAAGAAGCGGCGGCCGTCCTGCGCGGGAACCTCGCGGTCACCGCCTGCATGGAGACGCTGCAGGTCGGCTATCTGCACGCGGTCGCCGCCGCGGCCGGCTGCTCGCTCTCCCAGCCGTTCCCGGACAACGGCATCGACTGGCAGGTCAACCACGGGTCCCGGGCGCACGAGGTGGACGACGAGGTCACCATCAAGATCCAGCTCAAGGCCACCCAGCAGATCGCGCCCGACCCGGCCGGGCGGTTCTTCAGCTTCACGCTGGACAACGACCACCTGCGCAAACTCGCCCGGGCCCGGGTCGCCGTGCCCCGGATCCTGGTCGTGATGCTGCTGCCGAGCCGGGTCGACCACTGGCTGCGGGCCCGCCCGGACGCCCTGGAGCTGCGGCACTGCTGCTACTGGGTCAACCTGGCCGGCCACCCGGTCACCGGACAGCGGCGCACCAACGTCCGGGTGCCCACCGACAAGGTCTTCGACGACCGCGCGCTCTGCGACATCATGGCCCGGGTCGGCGCGGGTGGCAGCCCGTGACCGCCCGGCCCCGGCAGCGAGGAGCCGACCCCATGACACCGCCGTACGGACCGGGTGAGCCGGCCCAGGCCCTGCCCGACCCGGCCACCGTCGACCCCGCGGTGCTGGCCACCCTGCTCGCCCGGCACGGCTGGGTCCGCCGCGGCGGACCGGCCGCCCGCTACGGCCGCTGGACCCCGCCCGACGACGAACCCGGCACCAGCCTCCTCGTCCCCACCGGAGACGGCTTCGACGACGCCGTCGAACTCCTCGCCGACGCCGTCACCGCGCTCTCCCGGTCCCGCACCCCCTCGGCCCGATCGATCCTGCTCGCCCTCGCCGTCCCCGGCGACGAACTGCGCTGGCGCCGCGAACCGCCCGGCTCCGCCGAGGCCACCCCCTGGGACGACGCCGAGCGGCTCCGGCAGGCGGCACGCGGGATGCTCGCCGCCGGAGCCAAGGCCGCCCGGACCAGGGCCGCCTACTTCGGAGCCCGGCTGGACGGCCCCGCCGGGGACTTCCTGGACCGCGTCCTGGTGGTCGAACAAGGCACCGCCCTCACCGCCCACACCCCCGCCCCCGAAGGCCGCGCCGCCGTCACCACCCTCGTCCGCGCCCTGGAGGCGCTGCGCGACGCGGTCGACTACCGCCGGGTCAGCGGCGGGCCCGAGGCCTTCGAGAACGCCGTCCAGGCCGGGGTCAGCCGGGAACTCGTCCAATCCGTCGAGGAACTCGTACGCGGCGCGACCGCGGCCCGGCTCACCGTCGCCTGGTCGCCCGCCGCCGGCACCCCGGGCGGCTTCGGGGACCGCCGGGTCGTCCTCGACTTCTCACCCGGCGACCTGCCCGCCCTGGCCGAGGCCGCCGAACTGCTGGAACGGATCGAGCCCGCCGTCGCCGTCACCGTGGTCGGCGTGGTCACCCGGCTCAAGCGCGCCGACCCGGCCGGCCCGGGCTCGGTACGGCTGCGCGTCCTCGGCGGCGCCGAGGTCCGCGAACTCAAGCTCCGACTGCCCGACCCCGACTACCGGCTCGCCGCCGAGGCCCACCTCGCCGGGCTGCCGGTCCGGATCTCCGGCCGGCTCGAGCGGCACGGCGGCTTCCGCCGGCTGACCCGCCCGCACGGACTGGAACTGTGCGGCTGGGAGGAAGAGGACCGCGAGCGGCTGCTGAAGTCGCTCGGAGAGGGGACGGAGGAAGGGGGAGAAGGGACGTAGGTGGACGGCGGGGGCGGCGCTCTCGGTACCATCGTCACGCGCAGCGCAGTGTTGCGTCCTCTGAAATCCAGCACGTCAGGAGAGACCGGTGACGGACGTCCGGGTAATCATCAACCGCGAACCCGATCGGGAAGAGCGCGTGGTGACCACGGGCACTACGGCCGCCGAGCTCTTCGCCGACGACCGCTCGATCATCGCCGCCCGCGTCGGCGGCCAGCTCAAGGACCTCGCCTACGTCCTCCAGGACGGCGACGAGGCCGAGCCGGTCGCGATCGGCAGCAAGGACGGCCTCGACATCCTGCGCCACTCCACCGCGCACGTCATGGCCCAGGCCGTGCAGCAGCTCTACCCCGAGGCCAAGCTCGGCATCGGCCCGCCGGTCAAGGACGGCTTCTACTACGACTTCGACGTCGAGAAGCCCTTCCACCCCGATGACCTCAAGGCCATCGAGAAGCGCATGCAGGAGATCATCAAGCGCGGGCAGAAGTTCTCCCGCCGCGTGGTCACCGACGAGTCCGCCCGCGAGGAGCTGGCCGCCGAGCCGTACAAGCTCGAGCTGATCGGCCTCAAGGGCTCCGCCGCCACCGCCGGCGAGGGCGCCGACGTCGAGGTCGGCGCCGGCGAACTCACCATCTACGACAACCTGGACGCCAAGAGCGGCGAGCAGTGCTGGGGCGACCTCTGCCGCGGCCCGCACCTGCCCAGCACCCGGCACATCCCGGCGTTCAAGCTGATGCGCAACGCGGCCGCCTACTGGCGCGGCAGCGAGCGCAACCCGATGCTCCAGCGCATCTACGGCACCGCCTGGCCGACCAAGGACGAGCTCAAGGCCCACCTGGACTTCCTCGTCGAGGCCGAGAAGCGCGACCACCGCAAGCTCGGCAACGAGCTCGACCTCTTCTCCATCCCCGAGGAGATCGGCTCCGGCCTCGCCGTCTTCCACCCCAAGGGCGGCATCATCCGCCGCGCGATGGAGGACTACTCGCGCAAGCGGCACGAGGAAGAGGGCTACGAGTTCGTCTACACCCCGCACGCCACCAAGGGGAAGCTCTTCGAGAAGAGCGGCCACCTCGACTGGTACGCGGACGGTATGTACCCGCCCATGCAGCTCGACGAGGGCGTGGACTACTACCTCAAGCCGATGAACTGCCCGATGCACAACCTGATCTTCGACGCGCGCGGCCGCTCGTACCGTGAACTGCCGCTGCGCCTCTTCGAGTTCGGGACGGTGTACCGGTACGAGAAGTCGGGTGTGGTGCACGGTCTGACCCGTGCCCGCGGCTTCACGCAGGACGACGCCCACATCTACTGCACCCGCGAGCAGATGGCGGAGGAGCTCGACTCCACGCTGACCTTCGTGCTCAACCTCCTCCGTGACTACGGTCTGACCGACTTCTACCTGGAGCTGTCGACCAAGGACCCGGTCAAGTACGTCGGTTCGGACGAGACCTGGGAGGAGGCCACCCGCGTCCTGGCGGCCGTGGCCGAGAAGCAGGGCCTGCCGCTGGTGCCGGACCCGGGTGGCGCGGCCTTCTACGGCCCGAAGATCTCGGTGCAGGCCAAGGACGCCATCGGTCGTACCTGGCAGATGTCGACCATCCAGCTGGACTTCAACCTGCCCGAGCGCTTCGACCTCGAGTACACCGCGGCGGACGGCTCGCGTCAGCGGCCGGTCATGATCCACCGCGCGCTGTTCGGCTCGATCGAGCGGTTCTTCGCGGTGTTGCTGGAGCACTACGCCGGCGCCATGCCGCCGTGGCTGGCCCCGGTCACCGTGACCGGCATCCCGATCACCGACGAGCACGTGCCGTACCTGCTGGAGGTCGCGGCCGAGCTCAAGAAGCACGGGATCCGGGTCGAGGTGGACACCTCGGACGACCGCATGCAGAAGAAGATCAGGAACGCCCAGAAGACCAAGGTGCCGTTCATGCTGATCGCCGGCAACGACGACGTCGAGGCGGGCGCGGTGTCGTTCCGCTACCGCAACGGCGAGCAGAAGAACGGCGTGCCGGTGGCGGACGCCGTCGCCGAGATCGTGGACGCGGTGAAGAACCGCATCCAGGTGTGATCCGGTAGCAGTACCGTCACGCGCGGGGCAGGCTCTGAAACGAGTCTGCCCCGCGCGGCTTTGCAAGCACCGTCGGGCGAATATGCTGATCAGCATGACGACTGAGCCGGAACTGCAGCGGGGCGTCGGGGAGCCGGACGGCTTCCGCCGCCTGTGGACCCCCCATCGGATGGCGTACATCCAGGGTGAGAACAAGCCCACCGGCCCGGCTCCGGACGACGGTTGTCCGTTCTGCTCGATCCCGTCGCTGAACGACGAGGACGGGCTGGTCGTCGCCCGGGGGAACGCCGTGTTCGCGGTGCTGAACCTGTACCCGTACAACGGCGGGCACCTGATGGTGGTCCCGTACCGGCACGTGGCCGACTACACGGACCTGGACGAGGCGGAGACGGCCGAGCTGGCGGACTTCACCAAGAAGGCGATGACCGCGCTGCGGGCGGCCTCCGGGGCGCACGGGTTCAACATCGGGATGAACCAGGGTGCGGCGGCCGGTGCCGGGATCGCGGCGCACCTGCACCAGCACGTGGTGCCGCGCTGGGGCGGGGACACGAACTTCATGCCGGTGGTCGGCCACACCAAGGTGCTGCCGCAGTTGCTGGCGGACACCCGCAAGATGCTGGCCGAGGTCTGGCCGCAGGGCTGACCCGGAGCGGACGCGAGAAGGGGCCCGACACCGAGGCGATCGGTGGCGGGCCCCTTCGTCGTGCGCGGCCGGCTCAGCCGGCGTTGAACGTGTCGACGTCGTACGGCCGGGGGCTCTGCGCCTCGGACTTGATGATCGAGGTGCGGTTCTTGAAGAACCGGTCGGCGTCGAGGTCGTGCTCCCGCAGGAACTCCAGGGTGGCGCTGTGGACCGCGTTGAGCACCGGGACGGAGGCGTTCATCGCGTTGTCGACCATGGAGCGGTTGTCCCAGGCGCGGCCGACCCAGACGTGCCGCAGGCCGAAGGGTTCGGGCAGGCCGAGTCCGCCGCCGAGCCAGCCGAGCAGGCCGGGCATCCGGTAGAAGGGGGCGCGGACGGCCTGGCGGACGACCTCGTCGTTGTCGATCAGGGGGAGCTTGACGGTGCGCTCCTCCCAGAACTTCACGGTCTTGGCGACCGTCTTCTCCTTGTCCTTGGGCTTGTCGAAGAAGACGCCCTTGACGGGGCCGAGCGCGTAGCCGGCCACCGCGATGGTCAGGACGTCGGCGAGCAGGGTCACCGTGATGGTGAAGGTGAGGACCAGCTTGCCGTCGTGGGTGATGAACTGGGTGGCGAGGTAGTGCCGGGGGCCGCCGGAGAAGGTCTGCTTGTCGGCGATGGTCTGCACGGCGAAGTCGCGCATCCGGTCGCCGTCCATGTCGGCGTTGCCGGGGCGGCTGATCTCGTCGGCGCCCTCGCCGATGTCGAAGACCACCCACTGCTTGATGGTGACGTTGGGCATGCCGCTGTTGGCGACGTGGCTGATGCCGAGGCCCTTGAGGTGGGAGGAGATCCGGCGGACCAGGTCCCAGGGGTGGAAGGCGCGGAAGTCGACGTGGCCCTCGGCGGGGTGGAGGGTGTCGGCGAGGCGCCACTCGCCCCAGCGTCGGCCGGCGCCGAGGATGCCCTTGGGGCCGGCGTAGTGGTGGACGTTGGTCTCCTGCTCGGCGTCCAGGCGGCCGAGCTTGTCGCGCAGGTCGGTGGCCTTCTTGTCGAGGTCGTCGCGGGGGACGGCCTTGGCGACGGTGGCGGCGACGGCGGAGCCCTCGACCAGGGACTGCCAGCGGCCGCGCAGGTCCTTGGCGAAGCGCTCGACGATCTGGCGGGCGAGGTACCAACCGAGAACCGGGGCCAGCATCGTGACGCGCAGGTAGATGCCGAGGAGGCCGGCGGCCTGCGGGCGCAGCACGAGGAAGACGGCGAGGGCGGCGGCCAGGGCGAGGGTGATGCCGCCGTAGGCGGCGGCGTTCTTCGGGTTGTCCCGTTTGAGCCAGGCGCGCACCTGGAAGGCGGCGAGCCAGAGCAGGGTGCCGGGGAGGAAGAGTCCGCCGGTGATCAGGGTGACGGTGGTGAGCTGCCGGTCACGGGTGGTGCGCAGTTCCTCGGCGGCCAGGCAGTGTTCGACGACCTGGCGGGTGTCGACACCGAAGGACGGGACGATGGGTTTGCGGTCGCCGCCGAGGGCGCGGGAGACCAGCGCCTTGCTGAAGGCCTCGCCGACGTTGGGGCGGAAGAGGGCGAAGCGGCCCTTCTTCTCCTTGGCGTCGGTGACGGCCGCGACGAAGCCGCCGATCTCGCCGTCGCGGTAGGCGGCCGAGGAGAGCGCCTGGGTGACGGCGGTCTGCGGGCCGGCGTCGGTCCGGGGTATCTGCGCACCCGGGGTCATGTCGAGTGTGGTCACGGTGGCGTCCCCTCCTCCCCTTGTCAGCGGCAGGTTACCGTGCCGTGGCACCCCGGCGCGGATGATCGTCTGAAGTACCGTCACGATCCGGCCGTACCGGTCCTGAGAGGCATGATGCCCAGGTTCGGGCAGGTCGATACCCGGCGGAGCGGGCCGGGGTGGGGCGGAGGAGGATGGTGGGAGAAGCGAGGAAAGGGGAGCCGCTGTGAAGGATCCGGTGCTGGTCTTCGATGGGGACTGCGCGTTCTGTTCGTCCTGCGTGCGGTGGGCGGAGCGTTACCTGCGGCAGACACTGGCCTCGGGGGGCTGGGAGGCGGTGGCGTTCCAGTTCGCGGACCTCGGGGCGTGGGACGAACACGCGGGCGGCCGGGGCGAGGTGTCGGCCGAGCGGGCGGAGCGCGAGGTGTTGTGGGTGACGCCGACCGGGCGGGTGTACGGGGGCGCGCAGGCGGTTGCGCGGTTGCTGATGCGCTCCGGTGGGGTGTGGGCGTACCTGGGCGCGGTGTTGACGGCGCCGCCGGTGCGGCCGGTGGCGGCTCTGGCGTACCGGTGGGTGGCGCGTAACCGGCACCGGATGCCGGGGGGTACGGCGGCGTGCGCGCTGCCGAACCGCAAGGCCGTCCAGCCGTAGGTCCGTCCGGCCGTCGGTCCTCCCGGCCGTGAGCCCGGTCGGCCGTAAGTCCGCCCGGTGGTAGGGCTGTTCAGCCGGTGTGGCGCTCGGCGAGGGCGGTCGGCATGGGTTCGTGGCGCAGGTAGGCGCGGGTGAACTCGGCGGTGCCGTGGGTGAGGGAGCGCAGGTCGACCGGGTAGCGGACGAGTTCGAGTTCGGGGACCTCGGCGCGCAGCAGGGTGAGGCCGGATCCGCCGGTCTCGGTGCCGAGGACCCGGCCGCGGCGGGCGGAGAGGTCGCCGAGGACGGCGCCGAGGTAGTCGTCGGGCAGCAGGATGCTGACGGCGGCGACGGGTTCGAGCAGGCGGATGACGGCGTGCTCGGCGGCGTCGCGCAGGGCGAGGGCGGCGGCGTTCTGGAAGGCCGCGTCGGAGGAGTCGACGGAGTGGGCCTTGCCGTCGGTGAGGGTGACCCGGACGTCGATGAGCGGGTATCCGGTGGAGACGCCCTTGGCGAGCTGGGCGCGGACGCCCTTCTCGACGGAGGGGATGAAGTGCTTGGGGACGGCGCCGCCGACGACGTGTTCCTGGAACTCGAAGCCGGAGCCGGCCGGGAGGGGTTCGACTTCGAGGTCGCAGATGGCGTACTGGCCGTGGCCGCCGGACTGCTTGACGAGGCGGCCGTGGCCGGCGGCGGCGGTGCCGAAGGTCTCGCGCAGGGCGACCTTGGGTTCGACGGTGTCGACGTGGACGTTGTGGCGGCTGCGCAGGCGGTCGAGGACGACTTCGGCGTGGGCCTCGCCGGTGCACCAGAGGACGAGCTGGTGGGTGTCCGGGTTCTGTTCGAGGCGTAGGGCAGGGTCCTCGGCGGTGAGGCGGTTGAGGGCCTGGGAGAGCTTGTCGTCGTCGGCCTTGCTGTGGGCTTCGACGGCGATCGGGAGCAGGGGTTCGGGGAGGGTCCAGCCGTCGAGTTCGACGGGGTGGCCGGGGTCGTGGACGGTGTCGCCGGCGCGGGCGGTGGTGAGTTTGGCGGCGCAGACGAGGTCTCCGGCGACGGCGTGCGGGACGGGGCGCTGGAGTTTGCCGAACGGGCTGGTGAGGGCGGTGACGCGTTCGTCGCCGTTCTGGTCGGCGGTGTGGGCGGGGCCGACGAGATGGATCTTGGTGTCGGGGCGCAGGGTGCCGGCGTACACGCGCAGCAGGCTGATCCGGCCGACGTAGGCGTCGCCGGTGACGCGGACGACCTGGGCGGCGAGCGGGGCGTCGGGGTCGCAGGCCGGGCCGGGGCGGGTGCGTTCGGTGGGGTCGGGGAAGGTGTGCGCGATGAGGTCGAGGAGTTCGGCGGCGCCGAGGCCGTTCTCGCTGGTGGGGACGGCGGGGTGGAGGGTGCAGTCGAGGACTTCGCGGCGCAGGCCGGCTTCGAGGGCGTCGGCGTCGAGGGTGTCGCCGGCGAGGTAGCGCTCCATCAGGGTGTCGTCCTGGCCGGAGATGGCCTCGACGAGGCTGTCGTGGGCGGGGCCGGTGTCGGGGAGCGGGGTGGCGTCGCCGTAGGTGTCGCCGGTGAGCAGGTCGACGCTGCCGTCGGGCCGGCCGTCGTGGAGGACGGGCAGGAAGAGCGGGCGGAGGGTGTCCGGGCCCAGGTCGAAGGCGTCGTGGCAGGCGGTGAGGATGTCGTCGAAGCCGGTGCGGGCGACGTCGAGTTTGGCGACGGCGATGGCGCGGGGGATGCCCTCGGCGGCGCATTCGCGCCACAGGGCGCGGGTGGGGGCGGTGACCGGGTCGGTGGCGGAGACGACGAAGACGGCGGCGTCGGCGGCGTGCAGGGCGGCGCGCAGGTCGGCGGTGAAGTCGGGGTGGCCGGGCGGGTCGATCAGGTTGATCTTGACGCCCTTCCACTCGAGCGGCAGCACGGAGAGCTGGACGGAGCGCTGCTGCTGGTGCTCGATGTCCTCGTGGTCGGAGACGGTGGTGCCGTCGGTGACGCGGCCGGCCCGGCCGGTGGCTCCGGCGGCGTGGGCGAGGGATTCGGCGAGGGTGGTCTTGCCCACACCGCTGGGGCCGATGAGGACGACGTTACGCAGGTCCCGGGGGCCGGTGACGGCGGGTGCCTGGCCGGCTCGTACCGTGCTGCGGTCGGGCATCGGGGTCTCCTCCCGTGGCGCCGAGGCTGTCCATCGCAGTCTAGGGTCGGGTGTCGCGGTGGCGCGTGTCGTACGGCCGGTCGGTGACCGTACGTGTGCGTGCGGTCGCGGGCGCGTCGTTCGGCGGTGCGTGCGGCGGAGCGTGTCGTCGGCGTGGCTACGATGGGTGCGCCGGACGGGCTGATTCGTTCGGCCGTCTGCCGCGTGTGTTGCGCCAGGCGGGTATCTGGGAGATCGGAGCGGCTGGGAAGGCCATGCTCAACAAATACGCGCGTGCCTTCTTCACACGTGTTCTGACCCCGTTCGCCGCGTTCCTGATCCGGCTGGGCGTGAGCCCGGACGCCGTGACGCTGGTCGGTACCGCCGGTTCGGTGGCCGGTGCGCTGGTGTTCTTCCCGCGTGGGGAGTTCTTCTGGGGCACCATCACGATCACGCTGTTCATCTTCTCGGACCTGGTGGACGGGAACATGGCCCGTCAGCTGGGCCGGACCAGCAAGTGGGGGGCGTTCCTGGACTCCACGCTGGACCGGGTCGCGGACGCGGCGATCTTCGGCGGCCTGGCGATGTGGTACGCGGGCAAGGGGGACGACAACCTGCTGTGCGCGGTGGCGATCTTCTGCCTGGCGAGCGGTCTGGTGGTGTCGTACACCAAGGCGCGGGCGGAGAGCCAGGGCCTGCCGTGTGACGTGTCGGGGCTGGTGGAGCGGGCCGAGCGGCTGGTGGCCAGCCTGGTGGCGGCCGGGGTCGCGGGTCTGCACACGTTCGGCGTGCCGTACGTGGAGTGGCTGCTGCCGGTGGCGTTGTGGCTGGTGGCGGTGGGCAGCCTGGTGACGGTGTTCCAGCGGATGCTGACCGTGCGCCGGGAGGCGTTCGAGGCCGACCGAGCGGCGGCCGGGAGCTGATGGGGGGCGTCCTGAGGTGACCGACCGATTGGTGTACTGGGCGTACGCGCTGGGGTGGGGGCTGCTGAAGCACCTGCCGGAGTCGTGGGCGCGGGGGCTGTTCGACCGGCTGGCGGACTACGCGTGGCGCAAGCGCGGCAAGCGGGTGCGGCAGCTGGAGGCGAACCTGCGCCGGGTCCGTCCGGGGCTGGACGAGGCCGCGCTGCGGTCGTTGTCGCGGGCCGGGATGCGCTCGTACCTGCGGTACTGGATGGAGTCGTTCCGGCTGCCGGTGTGGAGCCGGGAGCGGGTGGCGCGGGACGTCCAGGTGGAGGGCTTCGAGCACCTGCGGGCGCCGCTGGAGGCCGGTCGGGGCGCGGTGATAACGCTGCCGCACATGGGCAACTGGGACCTGGCGGGCGCCTGGGTGGCGCAGCAGGGCTATCCGTTCACCACGGTCGCGGAGCGGTTGAAGCCGGAGCGGCTGTTCGACCGGTTCGTGGCGTTCCGGGAGGGCCTGGGCATGGAGGTCCTGGCGTTGACCGGCGGTTCGGTGAACGTGATCGGCACGCTGGCGCGGCGGCTGCGCGAGGGCCGGCTGGTGTGCCTGGTGGGGGACCGGGACCTGTCGGAGGCGGGCATCGAGGTGTCGTTCTTCGGTGAGGCGACCCGGATGCCGGCCGGTCCGGCGGCGCTGTGCCGGCGGACCGGGGCGGCGCTGCTGCCGGTGACGCTCTGGTACGACGGCCCGGTGCTGCGGGCGCGGATCCACCCCGAGGTGGCGGTGCCCGAGGAGGGCGACCGCAAGGAGGGGACGCGGGCGATGACCCAGGCGATGGCGGCCGTGTGGGAGCAGGGCGTCCGCGAGCACCCGCAGGACTGGCACATGCTGCAGAAGTTCTGGCTGGCCGACCTTGCGGTCCGTGAGACGGTGAAGGAGCCCTCCGCGGTGCGCGCGGAGGCGGCCCCCGAGCCCGCGGCCGAGGCCTCCGGGTCCTGAGTCCGGCCCGTACGACTGTCCGAAGGAGCTTGAGGAATCCGTGAAGATCGGCATCGTCTGCCCGTACGACTGGGACGTCCCCGGTGGGGTGCAGTTCCACATCCGGGACCTGGCCGAGCACCTGATCGGCCTGGGGCACGAAGTGTCGGTGCTGGCGCCGGCCGAGGACGACGAGGCGCTGCCGCCGTACGTGGTCTCGGCCGGGCGGGCGGTGGCGGTGCCGTACAACGGGTCGGTGGCGCGGCTGAGTTTCGGGATCCTGTCGGCGGCGCGGGTGCGGCGGTGGCTGCACGACGGGCGTTTCGACATCCTGCACGTGCACGAGCCGGCCTCGCCGAGCCTGTCGATGCTGGCGGCCTGGTCGGCGACCGGGCCGATGGTGGGGACGTTCCACACCTCCAACCCGCGCTCGCGGGCGATGATCGCGGCCTCGCCGATCCTGCAGCCGGGCCTGGAGAAGATGCGGGCCCGGATCGCGGTGTCGGAGTACGCCCGGCGGACCCTGGTGGAGCACCTGGGCGGGGACGCGGTGGTGATCCCGAACGGCGTGGACGTGGGCTTCTTCGCGGACGCAGAGCCGGACGAGCGCTGGATGGGCCACGCGGCGAAGGGGGAGCCGGGCACGATCGGCTTCATCGGCCGGATCAACGAGCCGCGCAAGGGCCTGCCGACGCTGCTGGCGGCGCTGCCGGGGATCCTGGCGCAGCGGCCGGGGGTGCGGCTGCTGGTGGCGGGTAAGGGCGACGAGGAGGAGGCCGTGGCGGGCCTGGCGCCGGAGGTGCGTCGGCAGGTGGAGTTCCTCGGCATGGTGAGCGACGCGGAGAAGGCCCGGCTGCTGCGCAGCGTGGACCTGTACGTGGCGCCGAACACCGGTGGCGAGAGCTTCGGGATCATCCTGGTCGAGGCGATGTCGGCGGGTGCCCCGGTGCTGGCGAGCGACCTGGACGCGTTCAAGCAGGTGCTGGACGGCGGGGACGCCGGCGAGCTGTTCCCGGTGGAGAACGCGGAGGCGCTGGCCCGTACGGCGCTGCGGCTGCTGGGCGATCCGGCGCGGCTGGAGGAGCTGCGGGTGGCGGCGTCGCGGCATGTGCGGCGGTTCGACTGGTCGACCGTGGGCGCGGACATCCTGTCGGTGTACGAGACGGTGACGGCGGGGGCCGCGGCGGTGGTCGAGGAGGACGAGCGCAGCGGGCGGCGCGGCCGGTTCGGGCTGGCCAGGGACTGATCCGGGGCCGCGGCGGGGGCGTGGTCGGCCCCGGTGTGGGTGGGGTTAGGGTCGGGCGACCGTATCGCTTCACTGCATGGGGGAAACCGATGCCGCACATCTCCGTCGACTATTCGGCCGGCCTGGCCGGCGGCTTCGACCGCCGGGCGCTGGGCCTGGCGATCAACCGGCTCGCCGAGGAGACGATCGACGCGAAGCCGGAGTCCTGCAAGACGCTGTTCCGGCAGAGCGAGGAGCTCGTGGTCGGCACGAGCGGGACCCCGTCCGACGTCCAGGTGTACGTCGAGGTCCAGATGTTCCCGGGCCGCACGCCGGAGGCGAAGGCGGCGCTGGGCGCGGGTGTCCTGGCGCTGCTGGCCGAGCACGTGAAGCCGGCGCCGGGCGCCCGGCTGTTCACCGCCGTCAACCTGGCGGACATCGAGCGGGAGAGCTACCGGAACGCGGTCGTGGCCGGCTGACGCCGGTCGGGCCGGCCGGTGACACCCGGTAACGTAGCGGCCCGTGACTACCTGGATCTGGGCCGCCGTGGCCGTGGTGCTCTTCGGCATGTACCTGAGTTGGACGGCCGGTCGCTTGGACCGGCTGCACGCCCGGATCGACGCCGCGCGGGCGGCGTTGGACGCGCAGCTGGTCCGCCGGGCCTCGGTGGCCATCGAGCTGGCGACGTCCTCGCTGCTGGATCCGGCGGCCTCGCTGCTGCTGCTGGACGCGGCGCACGCGGCCCGGCAGGCCGAGGACGAGCATCGCGAGGTGGCGGAGAGCCAGCTGAGCCTGGCGCTGCGGGCGGTGCTCGAGGAGCCGGAGCAGGTGGCGGCGCTGGTGGCCGAGCCGGGCGGCGATGACGCGGTTCGTGACCTGACGGCCGCGGTGCGCCGGGTGCCGATGGCCCGCCGGTTCCACAACGACGCGGTGCGGGCGGCGCGCGCGGTGCGCGAGCACCGGCTGGTGCGGTACTTCCGGCTGGCCGGGAAGGCCCCGTTCCCGATGGCGTTCGAAATGGACGACGCCCCGCCGCCCGCTCTCACGCCGGAAGGGGCGCCTGCTTAGGGTGTCCACGGATACGGCCCGTTTGTCGTATCCCTTCGCCCTGGCTGGACTCGGTGGCGCATGGAGGGGCCACCCGTTCCGCCTACCATAGGGCGATAGCACTGGTTCATCTTCGAGTGAGGTCTCACGTGTCCACCACCCCCACCACCGCAGACCAGCCCCAGATCGGCACCGCCCGGGTCAAGCGGGGCATGGCCGAGCAGCTCAAGGGCGGTGTGATCATGGACGTGGTCAACGCCGAGCAGGCCAAGATCGCCGAGGACGCCGGCGCGGTGGCCGTCATGGCGCTCGAGCGGGTTCCGGCCGACATCCGCAAGGACGGCGGCGTGGCCCGCATGTCCGACCCGAACATGATCGAGGAGATCATCGCCGCGGTCTCCATCCCGGTGATGGCCAAGTCCCGCATCGGCCACTTCGTCGAGGCCCAGGTCCTGCAGTCGCTCGGTGTCGACTACATCGACGAGTCCGAGGTGCTCACCCCGGCCGACGAGGTCAACCACTCGGACAAGTTCGCCTTCACCACCCCCTTCGTCTGCGGCGCCACCAACCTGGGCGAGGCCCTGCGCCGCATCGCCGAGGGCGCGGCCATGATCCGCTCGAAGGGTGAGGCCGGCACCGGCAACGTCGTCGAGGCCGTCCGCCACCTGCGCCAGATCAAGAACGAGATCGCCAAGCTGCGCGGCTTCGACAACAACGAGCTGTACGCCGCCGCCAAGGAGCTGCGCGCCCCGTACGAGCTGGTCAAGGAGGTCGCCGAGCTCGGCAAGCTGCCGGTCGTGCTGTTCTCCGCCGGTGGCGTGGCCACCCCGGCCGACGCCGCGCTGATGCGCCAGCTGGGCGCCGAGGGCGTCTTCGTCGGCTCCGGCATCTTCAAGTCGGGCGACCCGGCCAAGCGCGCCGCCGCCATCGTGAAGGCCACCACCTTCTTCGACGACCCGAAGATCATCGCGGACGCCTCCCGCAACCTCGGCGAGGCCATGGTCGGCATCAACTGCGACACCCTGCCGGAGACCGAGCGCTACGCCAACCGCGGCTGGTAGTCGCCCCGCAGGTTCCGAGGGCCCGGGCCCGCCCCAGCGCTTCGGCGCTGCGGCGGGCCGTGCCACGTACTTCCGTAGTAACGATCGATTGAGGTTGAAGACCGTGAGCACTCCAGTCATCGGTGTCCTCGCCCTGCAGGGCGACGTCCGCGAGCACCTGGTGGCGCTGGCCGAGGCCGACGCGCTCGCCCGTCCGGTGCGCCGTGCGGAGGAACTGGCCGAGGTCGACGCGCTGGTGATCCCCGGCGGGGAGTCCACCACCATGTCCAAGCTGGCGCTGCTGTTCGGCGTGATGGACCCGGTGCGCGAGCGGGTCGCCGCCGGCATGCCGGTGTACGGCACCTGCGCGGGCATGATCATGCTGGCGGACAAGATCCTGGACGGCCGCGAGGACCAGGAGAGCGTCGGCGGCATCGACATGACGGTGCGTCGCAACGCCTTCGGCCGCCAGAACGAGTCCTTCGAGTCCGGGATCGCCTTCAAGGGCCTGGACGACGCGCCGGTGCACGGCGTCTTCATCCGCGCCCCCTGGGTCGAGGCGGTCGGCGCGGGCGTCGAGGTGCTGGCCGAACTGCCCGCCGCGGACGGTCCGGACAGCCGGATCGTGGCCGTGCGCCAGGGCAACCTGCTGGCCACCTCGTTCCACCCGGAGCTGACCGGTGATCACCGGGTGCACGCGTACTTCGTCAAGATGGTCGAGGAGCACCTCGCGGCGGCCGCGCGCTGAGCGCGTCCTGACAGCGTGCTGACCGTGTGCGCCTTACCGGTGACGACACCGGTAAGATCTCATCTGTTCATTTCCCTTTGGCGACGTAAAGGAGCTGGCGATGTCCGGCCACTCTAAGTGGGCTACCACCAAGCACAAGAAGGCCGTGATCGACGCCAAGCGCGGCAAGCTCTTCGCCAAGATGATCAAGAACATCGAGGTGGCGGCGCGCACCGGCGGACCCGACCCGGCGGGCAACCCGACCCTCTACGACGCCATCCAGAAGGCGAAGAAGAGCTCGGTCCCGATCGACAACATCAACCGCGCCGTCAAGCGCGGTGGCGGTCTGGAGGCCGGCGGCGCCGACTACCAGACCATCATGTACGAGGGCTACGGCCCGAACGGTGTCGCCGTCCTGATCGAGTGCCTCACCGACAACCGCAACCGCGCCGCCTCCGACGTGCGCGTCGCGATGACCCGCAACGGCGGCTCGATGGCCGACCCGGGCTCGGTGTCGTACCTGTTCACCCGTAAGGGTGTCGTCATCGTCCCCAAGGCCGACGGCGTGGACGAGGACAAGCTGTTCGAGGTCGTCCTCGACCAGGAGCCCGAGGAGATCAACGACCTCGGCGACTCGTTCGAGATCGTCTCCGAGGCCTCCAAGATGGTCGCCGTGCGCA
This sequence comes from Kitasatospora sp. NPDC034035, assembly GCF_055575755.1. Taxonomy (NCBI): domain Bacteria; kingdom Bacillati; phylum Actinomycetota; class Actinomycetes; order Kitasatosporales; family Streptomycetaceae; genus Kitasatospora; species Kitasatospora sp. NPDC034035. Next base: position 111,911 of record NZ_JBVISA010000005.1, read on the forward strand.
CCGCGCTGGTGGACGCCGGCGTCGACTACGACTCGGCCGAGGCCAACTTCCTCCCGAGCATGCAGGTCGAGCTGGACGTCGACGGCGCCCGCAAGATCCTCAAGCTGATCGACGCCCTCGAGGACAGCGACGACGTGCAGAACGTCTTCGCCAACTTCGACATCTCCGACGAGGTCGGTGCGGAGCTCGACGCCGAGTGATCCTCGGCGGCTGATCCTCGCTGAGTGATCGTTCTCACTGCCCGGCCCGGTGGTCCCAGGACCGCCGGGCCGGTGTCGTCGGTCGGGTTGTCGGACCCGGACGGTAGCCTTCGCAGGTCGGAGACGGAAGGCGGGGCGAGTGGTGCGGGTACTGGGTGTGGACCCGGGGCTGACCAGGTGCGGGGTCGGCGTGGTCGAGGGCGCGCCGGGCCGGCCCCTGCGGATGGTCGGGGTCGGGGTGGTTCGCACCCCCGCCGAGGCCGAGATCGGGCAGCGGCTGCTCCGGATCGAGGAGGGCATCGAGGCCTGGCTGGACGAGCACCGGCCCGATCTGGTCGCGGTCGAGCGGGTCTTCGCCCAGCACAACGTGCGCACCGTGATGGGCACCGCCCAGGCCAGCGCGGTCGCGATGCTCTGCGCCACACGCCGCGGCATCCCCGTCACCCTGCACACCCCCAGCGAGGTCAAGGCGGCCGTCACCGGCTCCGGCCGGGCCGACAAGGCCCAGGTCACGGCCATGGTGCAGCGCCTGCTGCGGCTGGACGCCCCGCCCAAGCCCGCGGACGCCGCCGACGCGCTGGCGCTCGCGATCTGCCACATCTGGCGCGGCGGGGCGACCAACCGCCTGGAGGCCGCCGTCCGGGCCGCCCGCGCCACAACGCGCTCCACCCCCGTGAAAGGAACCTTCCGGTGATCGCCTTCGTGCAAGGGCCCGTGGCGGCCATCTCCTCCGGGCTCGCGGTGGTCGAGGTCGGCGGGGTGGGCATGGCGGTGCAGTGCACCCCGAACACGCTGGCCGGCCTGCGCCTGGGCGAGCCGGCCCGGCTGGCGACCTCCCTGGTGGTCCGGGAGGACTCGCTGACCCTGTTCGGCTTCGCGGACGACGACGAGCGCGCGGTCTTCGAGATCCTGCAGGCCGCGCCGGGCGTCGGCCCCAAGCTGGCGCAGGCGATCCTCGGCGTGCACAGCCCGGACGCGCTGCGGGCCGCGGTCGCGAACGGCGACGAGAAGGCGCTGGTCGCCGTCCCGGGCATCGGCAAGGCGAAGGCGGCCAAGCTGCTGCTGGAGTACAAGGACAAGCTGGGCGCCCCGCACGGCTCGGTGCCGGCGCAGAAGCCGGTCGCGGCCGGCCCGGCGCCGTGGAGCGAGCAGCTGCACTCCGCGCTGACCGGCCTCGGCTACGCCCCGCGCGAGGCGGACGACGCGGTCGCGGCCGTCACCCCGGAGGCGGAGGCCCAGTCGACGCCGGACGTCGGCGCCCTGCTCCGACTCGCGCTGCGCGGCCTCAACCGCGCCCGCTGAGGCCATCTGACGATCTGTCCGTTTGTCGACTCTGGAGACTTGGGAGCCCGTAACGATGTACGACTCGGAACCCGCCGACCGGCTGGTCACGGCCGCCGCCGACGGTGAGGACCAGGCGGTCGAGGCGGCGCTGCGCCCCAAGCTGCTGGACGAGTTCATCGGTCAGGAACGGGTGCGCGAGCAGCTGTCCCTGGTGCTCCAGGCCGCCCGCAAGCGCGGCAGCGCGCCCGACCACGTCCTGCTGAGCGGGCCTCCCGGGCTGGGCAAGACCACCCTGTCCATGATCATCGCGGCCGAGCTGGGCGCCCCGATCCGGATCACCTCCGGCCCGGCCATCCAGCACGCGGGCGACCTCGCGGCGATCCTCTCCTCGCTCACCGAGGGGGAGGTGCTCTTCCTCGACGAGATCCACCGGATGTCCCGGCCCGCCGAGGAGATGCTCTACATGGCGATGGAGGACTTCCGGGTCGACGTGATCGTCGGCAAGGGCCCGGGCGCCACCGCCATCCCGCTGGAGCTGCCGCCCTTCACGCTGGTCGGCGCCACCACCCGGGCCGGCCTGCTGCCGCCCCCGCTGCGTGACCGCTTCGGCTTCACCGGCCACATGGAGTTCTACGCCCCGGCCGAGCTGCAGCGGGTGGTGCACCGCTCGGCCGCGCTGCTGGACGTGGAGATAGACACGGCCGGCGCCGCCGAGATCGCCGGGCGCTCGCGCGGCACCCCGCGCATCGCCAACCGGCTGCTGCGCCGGGTCCGCGACTACGCGCAGGTCCGGCACGACGGCCAGGTCGACGCCGGGATCGCCGCCCAGGCGCTGGCCGTCTACGAGGTGGACGCCCGCGGCCTTGACCGGCTGGACCGTGCGGTGCTGGACGCGCTGCTGCGGCTGTTCGGCGGCGGACCGGTCGGTTTGTCGACACTCGCGGTCGCGGTGGGGGAGGAGGCCGAGACGGTCGAGGAGGTCGCCGAGCCCTTCCTGGTCCGCGAGGGCCTGCTCGCCCGGACTCCGCGCGGGCGGATCGCCACCGCCGCCGCCTGGCAGCACCTCGGCCTGACTCCTCCGGCGCACACCTCGCGGGCGCAGACCCCGCCGCTCCAGGCGACCCGCGGCGGCGTCCCGCCCCAACCGGAGCTCTTCCCGGCCGACGAAAGTTGACCGTCATCGGCTGAACGGGTGAGCCGTACCGGGCCGTCCCCGCCCGTGCAGCCGCCGCACCGCAAGGAGGAGTCACGAGGGAAGCCCGGGGAATCTGTGCAGGCGGAGGCTCGCCACTTTCGGCAACAGGATGCGATGCTTGGCGTTGTCCGATCGATTCGGGGTTGCATAGACTCCGCCGGACCGCCCCTCTCACCTGACGGGCCGACCAATACCACACAGGCCGCCGGCCGGCGGCCCGTAAAGGACCCTGGCTGCAGTGAACCTCATCATCCTTCTCCTCCCGGTCGTCGCGATCGTGCTCATGTTCCGATCGCAGAAGAAGCGCCAGCAGCAGCAGCAGAGCATGCAGACCGCGCTGGAGCCCGGGGCTGGAGTGCGCACCATCGGCGGTCTGTACGCCCAGGTGAAGGCGGTCAACGAGGAGACCGTCGAGCTGGAGATCGCGCCCGGCGTGGTCACCCACTTCACCAAGAGCGCGATCGCGGCCGTCCTGGACCCCCAGGAGTACGACGCGATCATCAACGGTCGCCCCGCCGACGACGAGCTTCCCGAGCCGGAGGCCGAGGACGCCGACGCCGAGCCGGTCGAGGACAAGCCGCTGTCGCTCACCAAGGACAGCGCCGAGAAGGGCGACGTCGAGGGCGGGGCTCCCGCGAGCAAGTAGTACGGCCGGGCAATCCGCTCGGCCGCGCGGCGCAGTGCCGCGAGCCCACAGGACCTCAGGGCCGCAGAACCTCCGTACCCCCGTTCAGCCACGAGCCGGACGGGGGTCCGGTCGGGGAGGTGGCATGGACAGGGAGAAACGAGCAAGGTGGCAACACCCAAGTCGCGCCCGCGCGACGGCTACCCAGGGCGGGCGCTGGCCCTCATCCTGGTCGTCACCGTCGGACTGGTCGCCCTCATGTTCGGGACGGGCAACACCAAGCCCCGACTCGGGATCGACCTCGCAGGCGGCACCAGCATCACGCTGACCGCGAAGTCGACCGACCCCAAGGCGATCACCAAGTCCAACATGGACATCGCCACCGGGATCATCGAGCGCCGTGTCAACGGTATGGGTGTCTCCGAGGCGGAGGTCCAGACCCAGGGCGACAACACGATCATCGTGAACATCCCCAAGGGCGGCAACCAGCAGAACGCGGCGGACCAGGTGGGTACCACCGCCAAGCTGTTCTTCCGCCCGGTCCTGGCCGTGGCTCCCAGCGGTGTCACCGCTCCGACGCCCACCGGCACCCCGTCCGCCGCCGCCACCGGCACCCCGGGCGCGACCCCGTCGGCCGGTGCCACCCCGCCGGCCGGTGCCGCGACCGGCACGCCGTCCGCGACCGCGAGCGCCACCAAGCAGGGCCGCACCGTCGGCGAGGCGCTGGCCGCCGAGGGCGCCAGCCCGTCCGCCCCCGCCACCGGCAGCGCCGCCCCGGCCGCCACCGGCGCTCCGAGCGCCCCGGCCACCCCGCCGAGCGCCGCCGACCTGAGCGCCGCGATGACCCAGGGCACCGTCCCGCCGGAGCTGTCCGCCGCCTTCGCCGCCCTCGACTGCACCAAGCCCGAGGTCCGCGCCACCCAGACCGGCCCCGAGGACAAGGCCGTCGTCGCCTGCTCCCAGAAGGCCGAGAACGGCTACTACGAGAAGCTGGCCCTCGGCCCCGTGGCCGTGAAGGGCTCGGACGTCACCAAGGCCCAGCCCTCGCTCGACACCCAGACCGGCGCCGGCTGGCAGGTCCAGCTGCAGTTCAACGGCACCGGTACGGACGCCTTCTCCAAGATCACCGGCCAGCTGGCCACCCAGGCCCCGCCGACCAACCAGTTCGCCATCGTGCTGGACAACCAGGTCGTCTCGCACCCGCAGGTCAACGGCCCGATCCCGGGCGGCAGCGCGGTCATCACCGGTCGCTTCTCGCAGACCGAGGCGCAGGACCTCGCCAACGTGCTGGGCTACGGCGCCCTGCCGCTGGAGTTCGCCAAGAGCGACATCACCACCGTCTCCCCGGCGCTCGGCAGCGACCAGCTCAAGGCCGGCCTGGTGGCCGGCGCGATCGGCATGCTGCTGGTCGTCGCGTACTCGCTGGTCTACTACCGCGGCCTCGGCCTGGTCTCGATCGCCGGTCTGATCGTCTCCGCGATCCTGACCTACTCGATCATGAGCCTGCTCGGCGGCGGGATCGGCTTCGCGCTGAACCTGCCCGCGGTCTGCGGTGCGATCGTCGCGATCGGTATCACCGCCGACTCCTTCATCGTGTACTTCGAGCGCATCCGCGACGAGGTCCGCGAGGGCGCCCCGCTGCGCCCGGCGGTCCAGCGGGCCTGGCCGCGCGCCCGGCGCACCATCCTGGTCTCGGACTTCGTCTCCTTCCTCTGTGCCGCCGTGCTCTACGTGGTCTCGGTCGGCAAGGTCCAGGGCTTCGCGTTCACCCTGGGGCTGACCACCGCGCTCGACGTCGTGGTGATCTTCCTCTTCACCAAGCCGCTGATCACACTGCTGGCCCGCCGCAAGTTCTTCCTGAACGGCCACCCGTGGTCCGGCCTGGACCCCAAGCGGCTGGGCGCCCGCCCGCCGCTGCGCAGCAGCCGTCGCCGTAACTCCTCCTCTGCCGCCGTGAAGGAGGCCTGACACCGTGTCGCGCTTCTCCAATCTGGGTCACCGGCTCTACCAGGGCGAGGTCAGTTTCGACTTCGTCGGGCGCCGCAAGCTCTGGTACTCCATCTCCGGTGCGATCGTGCTGGTCGCGGCGATCGGCCTGGCCATGGGCCTGCACCTGGGCATCGAGTTCAAGGGCGGCTCGGTCTACACCGTGGCCAAGCCCGGCCTGTCCGTCTCGCAGGCGCAGGAGAAGGCCGACCAGGTCGTCTCCTCGCACCCGCTGGTGCAGTCGACCGACAACGGCAAGATCCGCATCCAGGTCAGCACCGAGGAGCCGAAGAGCTCGGACGAGGTGCGCTCGCAGCTCGCCGAGAAGATCGGCGTTCCGCTGGACACCGTCGAGGCCCAGGTGATCGGCCCCAGCTGGGGCAAGCAGATCTCCAACAAGGCGCTCACCGGTCTGATCGTCTTCATGATCCTGGTGACGGTCTACCTGGCGATCGCCTTCGAGTGGCGGATGGCGGTGGCCGCCCTGGTCGCCCTCATCCACGACCTCCTGATCACCATCGGCGTCTACGCCCTGGTGGGCTTCGAGGTCACCCCCGGTACGGTGATCGGCTTCCTGACGATCCTCGGTTACTCCCTCTACGACACGGTCGTCGTCTTCGACACCGTGAAGGAGAACACCAAGGGGCTCACCAAGCAGAACAAGCTCACCTACAGCGACGCGGCCAACGCGGGCCTCAACCAGACCCTGGTGCGCTCGCTCAACACCACCGTGGTGGCGCTGCTGCCGGTGGCCGCGCTGCTGTTCATCGGCGGCGGCTTCCTGGGCGCCGGCACGCTGAACGACATCTCGCTCGCGCTGTTCATCGGTCTCGCGGCCGGTGCCTACTCCTCGATCTGCGTCGCCACCCCGCTGCTGGCGCAGCTCAAGGAGGAGCAGCCGACGATGAAGGCGCTGCGCAAGCGGGTCCTGCAGCACCGGGCCTCGGCCGCCAAGGCCGAGGACGCGGTGCCCGCGGACGAGCTCGCGGACGAGGGCCAGCCTGCGGGTATGGTCGGTCAGCGTGGTCGCTCGGCCGGCACTCGTGCCAAGGGCCGTCCGTCCACCAAGAGCTGAGCCCCGACCCTAAGGACCGACACCGTGACCACCGCCGACACCGCACTGGCCGAGCTGCTGAACAGCCGGATCCGGGACGTCCCGGACTACCCGAAGCCGGGTGTGCTGTTCAAGGACATCGCGCCGCTGCTCGCCGACGCCGCGGCCTTCGGCGCCCTCACCCGGGCGCTGGCGGACCGGGCGAAGGAGCTCGGGGCGACCAAGGTGGTGGGCCTGGAGGCGCGCGGCTTCGTGCTGGCGGCCCCGGCGGCCTTCGCGGCCGGGCTCGGCTTCGTGCCGATCCGCAAGCAGGGCAAGCTGCCCGGCGAGGTGTTCCGGCGCTCGTACGAGCTGGAGTACGGCGCGGCGACGCTGGAGGTGCAGTGCGACGCCTTCGCACCGGGTGAGCGGGTGCTGGTGGTGGACGACGTGCTGGCCACGGGCGGCACCATCGGCGCCTCGCTGGACCTGGTGAAGGAGGCCGGCGCCGAGCTGGCGGGCGTCGTGGTGCTGATGGAGCTGGGCTTCCTGGACGGCCGCGCGCGGCTGGCCGGGCACCTGAACGGTGCTCCGCTGGAGACGCTGGTCACGGTCTGAGGCAACTGCGGAAGGGCGGCGGTCGGAACATCCGACCGCCGCCCTTCCGTTTCGTGGCCCGGCCGGATGAACACCGGGGCGCCCGGCTCGGTACCATGAAGATTCATCCCCTCCCGGTTGTGTCCGTCCGTTCGGGCCACGGCAGGGGTCGGCCCGGTGCCCCGAGGAGTAGTCCTTGCCCGACGAGGTTGTGCCCACGGCCGCAGCGGCCGCCCCCGAAGACAGTCCCACGCCCTCGGGGGCCACCCCGGCACGCCCGGCGCCGACCTCCTCGCGTTCGCTCGCCCCGTCCGGCCGGGGCTCCACCGGTGGCATGCGCGCCCGCCTGGCCCGCCTCGGCGGCCAGCGCACCAGCGTGCTCAACCCCGTCCTGGAGCCGCTGTTCCGCTCGATCCGGGCCAACGACCCCAAGGCCGACCCGGCGCTGCTGCGTGACATCGAGAAGGCGTACGCGGTGGCCGAGAAGTGGCACCGCGGGCAGAAGCGCAAGAGCGGCGACCCGTACATCACGCACCCGCTGGCCGTCGCGACGATCCTGGCCGAGCTCGGCATGGACGCCCCGACCCTGATGGCCGGGCTGCTGCACGACACCGTCGAGGACACCGACTACGGCCTGGAGACCCTGCGCAAGGACTTCGGCGACTCGGTGGCCCTGCTGGTCGACGGCGTCACCAAGCTGGACCGGGTCAAGTTCGGCGAGGCCGCGCAGGCCGAGACCGTCCGCAAGATGGTCGTGGCGATGGCCAAGGACCCGCGCGTCCTGGTGATCAAGCTGGCCGACCGCCTGCACAACATGCGCACGATGCGCTACCTCAAGCGGGAGAAGCAGGAGAAGAAGGCCCGCGAGACGCTGGAGATCTACGCCCCGCTGGCGCACCGGCTGGGCATGAACACCATCAAGTGGGAGCTGGAGGACCTCGCCTTCGCGATCCTCTACCCCAAGATGTACGACGAGATCGTCCGGCTGGTCGCCGAGCGCGCCCCCAAGCGGGACGAGTACCTGGCGACCGTGATCGACCAGGTCCAAGCGGACCTGCGCGGCGCCCGGATCACCGCCTCCGTCACCGGTCGGCCGAAGCACTACTACTCGGTCTACCAGAAGATGATCGTCCGGGGCCGGGACTTCGCCGAGATCTACGACCTGGTGGGCATCCGGGTCCTGGTCGACACCGTCCGCGACTGCTACGCGGCGCTGGGCACCATCCACGCGCGGTGGAACCCGGTGCCCGGGCGGTTCAAGGACTACATCGCGATGCCCAAGTTCAACATGTACCAGTCGCTGCACACGACGGTGATCGGCCCCGGCGGCAAGCCCGTCGAACTCCAGATCCGCACCTTCGACATGCACCGACGGGCCGAGTACGGCATCGCCGCGCACTGGAAGTACAAGCAGCGCGCGGTCGCCGGGGCGTCCAAGGTCCGCACCGACACCCCGACCCAGGTCCGCAAGGACGACAAGGCCGGCGCCGTCAACGAGATGGCCTGGCTGCGGCAGCTGCTGGACTGGCAGAAGGAGACCGCCGACCCGGGCGAGTTCCTGGAGTCGCTCCGCTTCGACCTGGCCAGCAACGAGGTCTTCGTCTTCACGCCCAAGGGCGACGTGATAGCCCTGCCGGCCGGCGCGACCCCGGTCGACTTCGCCTTCGCGGTGCACACCGAGGTCGGCTACCGCACGATAGGCGCCCGGGTGAACGGGCGGCTGGTGCCGCTGGAGTCGACCCTGGAGAACGGCGACACCGTCGAGGTGTTCACCTCCAAGGCGGAGAACGCAGGGCCGTCCCGGGACTGGCTGGGCTTCGTCAAGTCGCCGCGCGCCCGCAACAAGATCCGCGCCTGGTTCTCCAAGGAGCGCCGCGAGGAGGCGATCGAGCACGGCAAGGAGGCGATCGTCCGGGCGATGCGCAAGCAGGGCCTGCCGATCCAGCGGATCCTGACCGGCGACTCGCTGGTCACCCTGGCCCACGAGATGCGCTACCCCGACATCTCCTCGCTCTACGCCGCGATCGGCGAGGGCCACGTCGCCGCGCAGAACATCGTCCAGAAGCTGGTCCAGGCGCTCGGCGGCGAGGAGGGCGCGACCGAGGACCTGGCGGAGACCGCCACCCCGACGCACGACACCCGCCGCGCGGCGCGCCGCCGGGCCAAGGGCGACCCGGGCGTGATCGTCAAGGGCGTCGAGGACGTCTGGGTCAAGCTCTCCCGCTGCTGCACCCCGGTGCCGGGCGACCCGATCGTCGGCTTCGTGACCCGCGGCAACGGCGTCTCGGTGCACCGTGCCGACTGCGTCAACGTCGAGGCGCTGAGCCAGCAGCCGGAGCGCATGATCGACGTCGAGTGGGCGGCCACCCAGTCCTCGGTCTTCCTGGTGGCCATCCAGGTCGAGGCGCTGGACCGCTCCCGCCTGCTCTCGGACGTCACCCGGGTGCTCTCCGACCAGCACGTCAACATCCTGTCGGCGGCGGTGCAGACCTCCCGCGACCGGGTGGCGATGAGCCGTTTCACCTTCGAGATGGGCGACCCGAAGCACCTCGGCCACGTGCTCAAGGCGGTGCGCGGCGTCGAGGGCGTGTACGACGTCTACCGCGTCACCTCCGCGCGAAAGTAGCCGCGCGCGAGCAGCCGCACGCGAAGGGGCCCCGGGATCGACCCGGGGCCCCTTCGGTGTTCCTACGGCGTCCGATCAGCCGCTGAACTCCTCCTGGCTGCGGTGCGCCTGCTCCAGCAGGGTCTGCACGCCGGTCAGCTCGGACTCCAGCTTGGCGACCCTGGAGGCGTTGCCGGCGGCGCGGGCCTTGTCCAGGTCGGCCTGGATCTTGTCGGCCTTGGCCTGGAAGAGGCCGACCATGCCGGCCGCGCGGGCCTTGGCCTCCGGGTTGGAGCGCTTCCAGTCGGCGTCCTCGGCCTCGCGGATGGCCCGCTCGACCGCGTTCAGCCGGCCGTCCAGCTTCGGACGGACCTCGCGCGGCACGTGCCCGATCGCCTCCCAGCGCTCGTTGACCTCGCGCAGCGCGGCCTTGGCGGCCTTCAGGTCGGTGATCGGCAGGATCGCCTCGGCCTCGTCGGCCAGCGCCTCCTTGAGCTTCTGGTTCTCCACCTGCTCGGCGTCCCGCTCGCTGAACACTGCGGAGCGGGCCTGGAAGAAGACGTCCTGCGCGCCGCGGAACCGCGCCCACAGCTCGTCCTCGATGTCCCGCTGGGCCCGGCCGGCGGACTTCCAGCGCGCCATCAGGTCGCGGTAGGAGGCCGCGGTGGTGCCCCAGTCCGTGGACGAGGACAGCGCCTCGGCCTCGGCGACCAGCGCCTCCTTGGTCTGCCGGGCCGTCTCGCGCTCGGCGTCCAGGGTGGCGAAGTGCGCCTTGCGGTGCTTGGAGAAGACCGAGCGGGCGTGCGAGAAGCGGTGCCACAGCTCGTCGTCGCTCTTGCGGTCCAGGCGCGGCAGGCCCTTCCAGGTGTCCACCAGGGCGCGCAGCCGGTCCCCGGCCTCCCGCCACTGGGTGGACTCGGCGAGCTGCTCGGCTTCGGAGACCAGGGCGTCCTTGGCCGCGCGGGCCTCGTCCTGGGCCTTGGCGCGGGCGGCCTTGCGCTCCTCGCGCCGGCTCTCGATCTCGCCGGCGAGCGTGTCCAGCCGCTTGGCCAGGGCGTCCAGGTCGCCGACCGCGTGCCCCTCGACGACCTGCGCGCGCAGGTGCTCCAGCGCGGTCTGGGCGTCCTTGGCGGCCAGGTCGGTGGTGCGCACCCGCTTCTCCAGCAGGCCGATCTCCACCTCGATGCCCTGGTACTTGCGCTCGAAGTAGGCGAGGGCCTCCTCGGGCGAGCCGGCCTGCCAGGAACCCACGACGCGTTCGCCGTCGGCCGTCCTGACGTAGACCGTGCCCTGCTCGTCCACACGGCCCCACGGGTCGCTGCTCATAGCGCGTCCTCCACATGACGTCGCGCCCGCGCCGGGGCGGCGCGCGTCCGTCGTCCACAGTTGATGTGCGGCGGACCGATGAGTCCGCCGTCCCCGTCCGCCGTGCCTTTCTGCCGAGGGTGACGGCCAGGCGGGTGCGGGCACCCTATACAACGCCAACATAGGCGACCAGGCCCGGTGCTGTCCGCATCCGGGCCGGGCGATTTCGGTCCGGGGCCGGGCGATTTCGGTCCGGGGCCGGGCGGGGGCGGCGCGGACGCCGGCCGCCGACGGCCCCGGAGCCTATCAACCCTTCGACACCGTAACGGAGTTGAAGGTCACGTCGGCCATCGGGTGGCCGTCCGGGGAGCCCTCCAGGGTGCCGGCGGCAGCGATCTTCTGCACCGCGTCCAAGCCGCCGCTGATCTTGCCGAAGGGGGTGTAGTTCGGCGGCAGCTTGGTGTCCTTGTAGACCAGGAAGAACTGGCTGCCGTTGGTGCCCGGGCCGGAGTTGGCCATCGCCACGGTGCCCGCCGGGTAGGTCGCGCCGGCCAGGTTCTCGTCCGCGAACTTGTAGCCGGGGCCGCCCGTGCCGCCCGGGACGGTCGCGCTGGCGGTCGGGTCGCCGCACTGCAGCACGAAGATGCCGTCGGTGGTGAGGCGGTGGCACTTGGTGTGGTCGAAGTACTTCTCGCCGGCCAGGAAGGCGAAGGAGTTCACGGTGTGCGGGGCCTTGGCCGCGTCCAGCGCGATCGTCACCTTGCCGCAGTTGGTGTCCAGCGCCATGGTGTACGCGGCGCCCGGGTCGATCGACATGGCCGGCTCGGCCTGCCACTTCTTGCCGTTGGGGGCGCCCGGCGCCGGGTCGGCGCAGCCCTCGACCGGCTTGCGGGTCGGGGTGGTCGGCTCGCCGGCCTGGGTCGGTGCGGCCTGCGGGGTGCTCGCGGCCGAGGTGCTCTTGTCCTTGTCGTCCGAGCTGAACGCGCCGGTGGCGATCAGGGTCCCGCCGCCGGCCAGGACCACGACGGCCAATGAGGAGCCCAGGATCGTGTTGCGGCGCCTACGCGCGGCCGCCGCCTCGACCCGGCGCTCCAACTGGCGCTCGTACTTCTCGCGGGCGAGCTGCCGCCGCCGCTGTTCGCTACTGACCACCGGCCGTGTCTCCTACGGATGTGCGGGGAAAAAGTGGATGGATTCCGGAGCGGATCATCGCATCCCTCGGCGGCCAAGTGTAGGGACCGGGCCCGTAAGGACGCGGTGAACCTGTCAGAAGGCCGCGTCCCGCCACCCCCATCTGGTTCGCAACCGGAGCCGTACCGCCGGTAGGCTGCCCGTACACCACTTGACTTCCATCCTCGTCGCCACCGACCGCATCACGAAGGACGCGCGTGTTCATCGCCGGATTCCCCGCTGGAGCCTGGGGCACCAACTGCTACCTGGTCGCTCCGGCGGCGGGCGAGGAGTGCGTCATCGTCGACCCCGGCCACCAGGCGGCTTCCGGCGTCGAGGAACTGATCCGCGAACACCGGCTCAAGCCCGTCGCCGTGCTGCTCACGCACGGCCACATCGATCACGTGGCCTCGGTGGTCCCGGTCTGCGGCGCCCGCGGCGTCCCGGCCTGGATCCACCCCGAGGACCGGTACATGATGTCCGACCCGGAGAAGGCGCTCGGCCGCTCCCTGGGCACCCAGCTGATGGGCGAGCTCACCGTCGGCGAGCCCGACGACGTGCGCGAGCTCACCGACGGCAGCGTGCTGGAGCTGGCCGGCCTGCATCTCACCGTGGACCACGCCCCGGGCCATACCGGGGGGTCGGTGACCTTCCGGACGCCCGGTGCCGAGGACCTCCCCCCGGTGCTGTTCTCGGGCGACCTGCTGTTCGCCGGCTCCATCGGGCGTACCGACCTCCCGGGCGGGGACAGCGAGGCGATCATGACCTCGCTGGCCCGGGTGTGCCTGCCCCTCGACGATTCCACCGTGGTCCTCTCCGGCCACGGCGGTCAGACCACCATCGGCCGCGAGCGCGCCACCAACCCCTACCTCCGACAGGCAGCGGGGGCGGTCGGCGCCCCGGCTTTCCCGCGACGAGGAATGTGACGGAAGAGAAGTTGAGCACCTTCACCGCCCCCAAGGGCACCTACGACCTGCTGCCCCCCAGCTCCGCGACCTTCCTGGCGATCCGCGAGCGCATCGCCGCGCCCGCCCGCCGGGCCGGCTACGGCTACGTCGAGACCCCGGTCTTCGAGGACGTGAAGTTGTTCTCCCGCGGCGTCGGCGAGTCCACCGACATCGTCACCAAGGAGATGTACAACCTCACCACCAAGGGTGGCGACGAGCTCGCGCTGCGCCCGGAGGGCACCGCCTCGGTGCTGCGCGCCGCGCTCCAGGCCAACCTGCACAAGCAGGGCAACCTGCCGGTCAAGCTCTGGTACTCCGGCTCGTACTATCGCTACGAGCGCGCCCAGAAGGGCCGCTACCGCCAGTTCTCCCAGGTCGGCGCGGAGGCGATCGGCGCCGAGGACCCGGCGCTGGACGCCGAGCTGATCATCCTCGCCGACGACGCCTTCCGCTCGCTGGGCCTGAGCGACTACTCGCTGCTGCTCAACAGCCTCGGCGACAAGCAGTGCCGCCCGGTCTACCGCGCCGCCCTGATCGAGTTCCTGGCCGGCCTGGACCTGGACGAGGACACCCGCCGCCGTGCCGAGATCAACCCGCTGCGCGTCCTCGACGACAAGCGCGAGTCGGTGCAGGCACAGCTCACCGACGCCCCGAAGCTCCGCGACTACCTGTGCGAGGAGTGCAAGGCGTACGACGAGAAGGTCCGCGAGCTGCTCACCGCGGCCGGCGTGGCCTTCGTGGACGACCCGAAGCTGGTCCGCGGCCTGGACTACTACACCCGCACCACCTTCGAGTTCGTGCACAACGGCCTCGGCGCCCAGTCCGCGATCGGCGGCGGCGGCCGCTACGACGGCCTGTCCGAGATGATCGGCGGCCCGGCGCTGCCGTCCGTCGGCTGGGCCCTCGGCGTGGACCGCACCTTCCTCGCGCTGGAGGCCGAGGGCGTCACCCTCGACCTGCCCGCCGCCACCGCCGTGTACGCGGTCGCGCTCGGCGAGGAGGCCAAGAACATCCTGTTCGCCAAGGTGATCGAGCTGCGCCGGGCCGGCGTCGCCACCGACCTCGCCTTCGGCGTCAAGAGCATCAAGAACGCCATGAAGTCCGCCGACCGGTCCGGCGCCCGCTTCGCCCTGATCGCCGGGGACCGGGACCTCGCCGAGGGCGTCGTCCAGCTCAAGGACCTGAGCACCGGCGAGCAGACCCCCGTCGTCCTCGACGCACTCGTCACCACCCTGAAGGAGAAGCAGCTGTGATCCGCACGCACGACGCGGGCACGCTCCGCCCGGAGCACGCAGGCACCACCGTCACCCTGGCCGGCTGGGTCGCCCGCCGCCGCGACCACGGCGGCGTGGCCTTCATCGACCTGCGCGACGCCTCCGGCACCGTGCAGATCGTGGTCCGCGACCTCGACTCGGTGCACGGCCTGCGCGCCGAGTACTGCGTCAAGGTCGTCGGCGACGTCCGCGTCCGCCCCGAGGGCAACGAGAACCCCGACATCCCGACCGGTGCCGTCGAGGTCGTCGTCAGCGGGATCGAGGTGCTCTCCGAGGCCGCCCCGCTGCCCTTCCCGGTCGCCGAGTACGAGCCGGGCACGGTCAACGAGGAGGTCCGGCTGCGCTACCGCTACCTGGACCTGCGCCGTGAGGGCCCGGCCAAGGGCCTGCGGCTGCGCTCCAAGGTCAACAACATCATCCGCCGGGTGATGGAGGAGAACGACTACCTCGACATCGAGACGCCGTACCTCACCCGCTCCACCCCCGAGGGCGCCCGCGACTTCCTCGTCCCGGTCCGCCTGCAGCCCGGCCACTGGTACGCGCTGCCGCAGTCGCCCCAGCTGTTCAAGCAGCTGCTGATGGTGGCCGGCATGGAGCGCTACTACCAGATCGCCCGCTGCTTCCGCGACGAGGACTTCCGCGCCGACCGGCAGCCGGAGTTCACCCAGCTGGACATCGAGGCCTCCTTCGTCGACCAGGAGGACATCCTGGCCCTCGGCGAGAAGATCATCGGTGCCGTCTGGCGCGAGGTGCACGGCTACGAGATCCCGAACCCGCTGCCCCGGATGACCTACGCGGACGCCATGGGCCGCTACGGCTCCGACAAGCCGGACGTCCGCTTCGGCCAGGAACTCACCGACCTCACCGAGTACTTCAAGGGCACCGAGTTCCGCGTCTTCCAGGCCCCGTACGTCGGTGCCGTGGTCATGCCCGGCGGTGCCTCGCAGCCGCGCAAGCAGCTGGACGCCTGGCAGGACTGGGCCAAGGCGCGCGGCGCCAAGGGCCTGGCCTACGTGCTCATCGACGCCGAGACCGGCGAGCTGCGCGGCCCGGTCGCCAAGAACCTCTCCGAGGACCACCTGGCCGGCCTCGCCGCCGCCGCGGGCGCCAAGAACGGCGACGCGGTCTTCTTCGCGGCCGGCAAGGAGCGCGCCTCGCAGGAGCTGCTCGGTGCCGCCCGTCTGGAGATCGGCCGCCGCTGCCAGCTGATCGACGAGTCGAAGTGGGCCTTCCTCTGGGTGGTCGACTTCCCGATGTTCGAGCCGATCGAGGACGACAAGGGCGCCTTCCAGGGCTGGCACGCGGTGCACCACCCGTTCACCGCCCCGACCGCGGAGTCGCTGGACACCTTCGACACCGACCCGGGCTCGGCGCTGTCCAACGCGTACGACCTGGTCCTCAACGGCTCGGAGCTGGGCGGCGGTTCGATCCGTATCCACCAGCGCGACGTGCAGAAGCGGGCGTTCGACGCGATCGGCCTCTCCGAAGAGGAGGCGGCCTCGCAGTTCGGCTTCCTGCTGGACGCCTTCAACTACGGCCCGCCGCCGCACGGTGGTGTCGCCTTCGGTCTGGACCGGATCGTCACCCTGCTCGGCGGGTACGACACCATCCGCGACGTCATCGCCTTCCCGAAGACGTCCACCGGTGGCGACCCGCTGACCGGCGCCCCGACCCCGATCACCCCGGCGCAGCGCCGCGAGGCCGGCGTGGACGCCCAGCCCAAGGTCCGCGAGGACGCCAAGTCCGAGGCTCAGCCGAAGTCCTGACGAAGCGTCATCCGCTAACCTGCAACGGCCCCGGACGGTCCACCCACCGTCCGGGGTCGGTCCACAACGACGTGTGACACAGGGAGGGTTGACTCATGCAGGTCACAGAAGTCACAGAAGTCACCACGAGAGTCGAGTGTCCGCAGGACGCCCCGGCGACCAGACGCGTCCACATGGCCGCGTTCCCCGGCCCGGACGAGGCGGACCTGGTGGACGCGCTGCGTCGCGATCCCGCCTGGCTGCCCGGGCTGTCCCTGGTCGCGGTCGACGAGACCGGACTGGTGATCGGCCACGCGCTGCTGACCCGGCTGTGGGTCGGGGACGGTGAGGCGCTGGCGCTCGCACCGGTCGCCGTGGCGCCCGAGTGGCAGCGCAGGGGCGTCGGCGAACTCGTCGTCCGGGCCGCGCTGTCGGCGGCCGAGGAAGCCGGGGAGAGGCTCGTGGTCGTCCTCGGCGATCCCGGGTACTACGGGCGGTTCGGCTTCGCGCCGGCCGGGCGGTACGAGGTCGCCGGCCCGTTCGAGGTGCCGGAGGCCTATTTCCAGACGCTGCCGCTGGCGGCGTACGACGGCGGCCCGCGCGGGCTCTGCCGCTACCCCGAGCCCTTCGTCGCGGTCTAGGCCGCCGCTCCTCGCCGTCGGCCCTGTTCCGTTCCGGCCTGCGAATCCGCCGTGCTGCGCCTACGGTGAGTGTGCATCAGCGTCGGTCGGACGGAGGAGCAGAGCGTGGCCGCGAAGCCGGAGCGACTGGCGAGGAAGCCGTACGAGCGGGAGCTGCTGCGGCTGCAGCACGAGCTGGTGAAGCTCCAGGAATGGGTGCGGGTCGAGGGCGCCCGGCTGGTGGTGGTCTTCGAAGGACGTGACGCCGCGGGCAAGGGCGGAGCGATCAAGCGGGTGACGGAGTACCTGAACCCGCGCATCGCCCGGGTCGCGGCGTTGCCCACGCCGACCGAGCGGCAGAAGAGCCAGTGGTACTTCCAGCGGTACGCCGAGCAGTTGCCGGCGGCCGGGGAGATCGTGCTGTTCGACCGGAGCTGGTACAACCGCGCCGGGGTCGAGCGGGTGATGGGCTTCTGCACCGACGAGGAGTACTGGCAGTTCCTGCACCACTGCCCGACCTTCGAGCGGATGCTGATCGAGGCGGGCATCCTGCTGCGCAAGTACTGGTTCTCGGTGAGCGACACCGAGCAGGAGCAGCGCTTCCGGGACCGGCTGGAGGACCCGATGAAGCGCTGGAAGCTCTCCCCGATGGACATCGAGTCGATCATCCACTGGGAGGACTACTCGCGGGCCAAGGACGAGATGTTCGTCCACACCGACATCCCCGAGTCGCCCTGGCACGTGGTGGAGAGCGACGACAAGCGCCGGGCCCGGATCAACATGATCGCCCACCTGGTCTCCAGCCTGCCGTACCACGAGATCAAGGCGCCGCGGATCGAGCTGCCGCCCCGCCCGGCCTCGCGCGGCTACCAGCGGCCCCCGCGCGACCTCCAGAAGTACGTTCCGGACCACGCTGCCAAACTGGACTGAAGACGGGGTTTCTCCGGACGCCGCATCCGAGAAACGGCCCCGCGTGGCGTCCGGACGTCCTCAGGAGGCACGCTCATGTTCGTTCGCACTGTCTATGCCACCGGGAACCCGGACCGGATCGAGCAGACCCTCGACGCGCTCCGCACCGAGGCCCTCGCACTGCTCTCCGGCCGGCCGGGCTACCGCGGCTACGGGCTGTTCGCCGACCGGGAGCTGGGCAAGATCGCCATGGGCTCCTGGTGGGAGTCCGCCCAGGCCGAGCGCGACAGCGACCGGGAACTGGGCGGCCGCCGCGCCGAGCTCCTGGCGACACTCGCGGGCACCGTGACCACCGAGGTCTGGGAGGCCGTGGTGGTGGCCCCGCCCGGCGAGGCCGGACCGGGCGCCGGGTTCCGGCTGGTGCGGGTCGACGTCGACCCGGCCGGGGTGGACCGGCTGGCCGACGTCTTCCGGGAGCGCGCGCTGCCCACGCTGGAGAAGATGCCGGGATTCGTGACCGGCGCGCTGCTGGTCGACCGGGCGACCGGCCACGGCTCGGTGGGCGCGGTCTTCGCGGACCGGGACAGCCTGGTGGCCTCCCGCGGACCGCAGGCCGACGCCCGGGCCCAGGCGATCGCCGTGGCCGGCGCCACCCTGCGGTCGGTGGAGGAGTTCGACGTCGTCCTGATGGACCGCCGTCCGCCGCAGCAGTGAGCGGTGAGCGGTGAGCGTTGAGCGGTGGGCGGTGAGGAGCGGGCAGTGAGGAGTGTCGCAGCCCTCGCATAGGCTTCCGGTGTGGACGAACCGGACCTCTTCACCGCCGCCGCCGAGGAACGCCAGGCCAAGGAGCCCGGGCGGGCGCCCCTGGCCGTACGGATGCGCCCGCGCACCCTGGACGAGGTGGCCGGGCAGCGGCAGCTGCTGAAGCCCGGCTCGCCGCTGCGGCGGCTGGTCGCGGGCTCGCGCGGCCCGGCGGCCACCAGCTCGGTGATCCTCTGGGGGCCGCCCGGCACCGGGAAGACCACCCTGGCGCACGTGATCAGCCAGGCCGTCGAGGGGCGCTTCGTCGAGCTGTCCGCGATCACCGCCGGGGTCAAGGAGGTCCGGGCGGTGATCGACGGCGCCCGGCGGGCGGTCGGGATGTCCGGCCGGGAGACGGTGCTCTTCCTGGACGAGATCCACCGCTTCTCCAAGGCCCAGCAGGACTCGCTGCTGCCGGCCGTGGAGAACCGCTGGGTCACCCTGATCGCGGCGACCACCGAGAACCCGTACTTCTCGGTGATCTCCCCGCTGCTGTCCCGCTCGCTGCTGCTCACCCTGGAGTCGCTGACCGACGAGGACATCCGCGCGCTGCTGCGCCGCGCGGTGGCCGACGAGCGCGGCCTGGGGGGCGCGCTGGAGCTGACCGAGGAGTCCGAGGACCACCTGGTGCGGCTGGCCGGCGGGGACGCCCGGCGGGCGCTCACCACGCTGGAGGCGGCGGCCGGGGCGGCGCTGGAGAAGGGTGAGTCCAGCATCACGCTGGCCACCACGGAGACGGCCGTCAACCAGGCCGCGGTGCGCTACGACAAGGACGGCGACCAGCACTACGACGTGGCGAGCGCGCTGATCAAGTCGATCCGGGGCAGCGACGTGGACGCCACCCTGCACTACCTGGCCCGGATGATCGAGGCGGGGGAGGACCCGCGGTTCATCGCCCGCCGGCTGATGATCTCGGCCAGCGAGGACATCGGCCTGGCCGATCCCACGGCACTGCAGACGGCGGTGGCGGCCGCGCAGGCGGTGGCGCTGATCGGCTTCCCGGAGGCGCGGATCATCCTCTCCCAGGCGGCGATCGCGCTGGCCCTGGCACCCAAGTCCAACGCGGCCTACCTGGCGATCGACGCGGCGCTGGCGGACGTCCGGCAGGGCCTGGCGGGCGCGGTCCCGGCTCACCTGCGGGACGCGCACTACGGCGGCGCGGGCAAGCTCGGCCACGGCCAGGGCTACCAGTACCCGCACGACCTGCCGGAGGGCATCGCCACCCAGCAGTACGCCCCGGACGCGGTGCACGGCAAGGAGTACTACCAGCCGACCCGGCGCGGCGGCGAGGCCCGCTACGCGGACGTCGTGGACTGGACCCGGGGGCGGCTGCGCGGGGAGCGCCGCAGCGAGAAGCAGACGGAGCGCAAGCCCGGGAAGTCGGCCGAGAAGGCAGTCGAGAAGGCGGCCGAGCAGACGCCCGGGGAAAAGGGCGAGTGATCGGCGGCTATACTCGATCGGAGTGCCATGTCTCGGGACGGCGGCGGGGGAGACCCCACCGACCGGCCGCACCAGCGGGACATCGGCGGTAGGCCTCTTCCGAGGGGCCCGCAGCAGGAGCGTCGCGCACCGTTTCGGTGTCGCGGGCGGCCCGGATTCCGGGCCGGTCCGTGTGACAAGCACTTTCGTGCCCGGCTCCGGAGAGCGGCTGATCCCATCGCGCAGGCGGCGGGGTTTTCTCCGGGTCGCGACGTGCGACCTCCGTCAACACCTGGTGAAGCCGTATTCGTAAGCAAGGAAGGTTTGGTTCATGGCGAACCAGAAGCGTCCCAAGGTCAAGATCGCGCGTGCGCTCGGCGTGCCGCTGACCCCGAAGTCCGTCAAGTACTTCGAGGCCCGCCCGTACCCGCCCGGCCAGCACGGCCGTGGTCGCAAGCAGAACTCGGACTACAAGGTCCGTCTGCTCGAGAAGCAGCGTCTGCGCGCTCAGTACGACCTGAGCGAGAAGCAGATGGCGCGCGCGTTCGACCGCGCGAAGAAGGCCGAGGGCAAGACCGGTGAGGCGCTCGTCGCCGACCTGGAGAGCCGTCTGGACTCCCTGGTCCTGCGTTCGGGCATCGCCCGCACCATCTACCAGGCCCGCCAGATGGTCGTCCACGGCCACATCGAGGTCAACGGCGGCAAGGTCAACAAGCCGTCGTTCCAGATGAAGCCGGGCTTCGTGGTCACCGTCCGCGAGCGCAGCAAGGAGAAGGTCCCCTTCCAGGTCGCCCGTGAGGGTGGCTACGCGGGTGAGGGCCAGACCCCGAAGTACCTCGAGGTCAACCTGAAGGCCCTGGCCTTCCGCCTGGACCGCGCGCCGCAGCGCAAGGAGGTCCCGGTGATCTGTGACGAGCAGCTCGTCGTCGAGTACTACTCGCGCTGACCCGCGAGCGGTTCCGCTCTTCGCAGGACCACAAGCGAGCCCCCGTCGCCTTTCGAGGCGGCGGGGGCTCGCCCCTTTTCCGGTGCCGGCCGTTCAGGCGCTCACCTTCCGGTGCTCGCCGCTCAGACGGCCTCGCCGGCCATCGCGGCGGCCAGCCGCAGGTGCGGGCGGGCCTCCGCGGCGCGGCCCTGGCGCTCCAGGGTGCGGCCGAGCATCATCCGGGCGTAGTCCTCGGTCGGGTCGGCATCCAGGATCCGGAGCAACTCGGCCTCGGCGCGGCCGAGTCGGGCGGAGTGGTAGTAGCTGCGGGCGAGCAGCAGCCGGACGGAGAGGTTGGCCGGCTCCTCGGCCAGTACGCCCTCGAGCATGCGGGCGGCGTCGGTGTACGCCTTGGAGTCGAAGTAGAACGTCGCCATGCGGTACTCGTCGGCGGTGTTGTGGACGGCCATGGTGCTCCTTCCGGGTGGATCCTTGCCCCCTCAAGCAATGGACAAGTTTCAACTATTCCGGACCTCAGCTGTTGCGGACCGGCGAGGGAGCGGGAGCGGGCGGCACCGAGCAGGGACCCGGGCCCGGCTCCGGACCGTCCGCCGAGCCTCCGCCGCCGAGCGCCCGGGAGACGGCCTCGTCCAGGTCCAGTCGGGTGCCGGCCTCGTAGCACTCCTCATACTCCCGCTCGGTCAGCCCGGCCCGAGCCCGCTCGGCGCACTCCTGGTGGGTGCCGAAGAAGTTCCGCGAGCCGAGGAACGGGGTCCCGACCGTGCGCCAGATCCGGTGCGCGGCACCCTGCAGCACCCGGGCCTCGCGCAGGTTGCCCGGCTCGCCCGGGCCGCTCGGCTCGGTCTCCAGAAGCGCCAGCAGGTCGATCCCCAGCACGATGCCGAGCAGGTCGTGGAAGCGGTGGTTCAGCCGCACGCACTCCCGGGCCAGCGCGCGGGCCGGCTGGACGGCGCCGTCCAGCCAGTGCGAGTAGGCCGTCGCGTACAGCACGTACGCGTACGCCCACTGCTCGCCGTGCTCCTCGCACAGCTCGCGGGCCTGGCCGAACCAGAGCTCGCCGCTGTCGAGGTCGCCCTGGAACAGGTAGGCCAGGCCGAGTTCCAGCATGGCCATCACCACGTTGCTGTTGAGCTCGCCGATGGTCCGGTAGTGCCAGAGCGCCTCCTCGAACAGCTCGGCGGCGCGGTCCGGGTCGTCGCCGATCAGGGCGGCGCAGCCCTGGCGGTGGACGGCGTAGGCGAGGGCCCGGTCGTCGCCGGTGTCCAGGGCCTGGCGGCGGCACTCCTCCAGGGCCGGACGGGCGACGGCCAGGTCGCCCTGGAGGGTGGCCATGTAGCCGGTCACCCAGAGCGCCTTGGCGCGGGCCTCGGTGGGTTCGCGGTCCAGGGCGAGCGCGCGGTCCAGCCAGTGCCGACCCTCGCCGAGGTGGCCGCAGCCGACCCAGTAGAACCAGAGCGTGCCGGCCAGCAGCAGGGCGATCTGCTCCTCGCCGGGCTCGGCGAGGCAGAACTCCAGCGCCGCGCGGAGGTTGGTGTGGGCGAGTTCGGTGCGCTCGGCGGTCTCCGCCTGGCGGGGGCCGAACCACTCGACCTCGCCCCAGGTGGCGACGCCCAGGTACCAGTCGCGGTGGCGGCGCAGCAGCCGCTGCTCCTCGCCGGCGGCGCGCAGCCAGTGGCCGCCGTACTCGCGCAGGGTGTCCAGCAGGCGGAAGCGGACGCCGAAGCTGCTGTCCTCGCGCAGCACCACGGACTTGGCGACCAGTTCGTCGAGCAGGTCCAGGACGTCCTCGGGTTCGACGCCGTCGCCGGCGCAGACGTACTCGGCGGCCTCGAGGTCGAAACTGCCGGCGAAGACCGACAGGCGGGCCCAGAGTAAACGTTCCTGCACCGTGCAGAGCTCGTGACTCCAGCCGATCGTCGTGCGCAGTGTCTGGTGCCGCGGCAGGGCCGTCCGGGAGCCGCCGGTGAGCAGCCGGAAGCGGTCGTCCAGACGGGCGGTGATCTGCTCCACCGACAGCGCGCGCAACCGTCCGGCCGCCAGCTCCACGGCCAGCGGGATGCCGTCCAGCCGTCGGCAGAGCAGACCGACCGCCTCAGCGTTGGCCTCGGTCACCTCGAAGGAGGGCAGCACCGCCTTGGCCCGGTCGGCGAACAGCCGCACCGCGTCCGGCAGCGAGCCGGGCGCCGGGGGGTCGCCGGGCGACGGGTCGACCGGCAGCGGCGTCAGGGTCAGCAGGTGCTCGCCGGAGGCCCGCAGGGCGGTGCGGCTGGTGGCCAGCACCCGCAGGCCGGGCAGCGCCCGCAGTAGGGCGTCCGCCAGCTCGGCGCAGGCCTCGACCAGGTGCTCGCAGCCGTCCAGCACCAGCAGCAGACGCCGGCCTGCCAGCCGCTCGGCCAGCACGTCCAGCGGCGGACGGGCGGTGCCGTCGGTCAGCCGCAGCGCCTCCAGCACGGCGTGGCCGAGCAGCAGCGGGTCCTGCACCGGCGCGATGTCCACCAGCCAGGTGCCGTCCGGGAAGACGCCGTCCGCGCGGGCCGCCGCGCGCAGTGCCAGCCGGCTCTTGCCCACCCCGCCCGGGCCGGTCACCGTCACCAGCCGGGCGGCGGCCAGCAGGTCCGCCAGGTCGGCCAGTTCCCGCTGCCGCCCGACGAAGCCGGTCACCTCGGCCGGCAGCCGGCCGTGCTCCGGCTCGCGCGGCCCCGCCGCGGTCTCCCAGGGCTGTGCTGTCCAGTCGCCGGCCAAGCGCTGCTCCCCGTGTTCCAGGCCGGACCGCTCGCGGTCCGGACGTGCTCGGGCCGTCCGCGCGACGACCTGCCTGGCAGAACGAGGTGACCGGACGGTAGGTTACGCGCGCGGTTCGCACACCCGGTCGGGTCGCCCGCGCCGACCACCCGGTCCGGAAACCGGGCGTGGGCGCGATAGGGTTCCGTCTGGGAGAACAGCAAGGCGAGGGAGCGCGCAAAGGTGTCCGTGGGAGAGCTGGCCGGGTTGCTCGTCGCCGTGTTCTGGGCGGTCCTGGTCACCCTGCTCGCGGTTGTGCTGGTCCGCCTCTCACGCGTGCTGAAGGAGGCCGCCGTCCTGGTCTCCGCGGTCACCGAGCAGGCCGTGCCGCTGCTGACCGACGCGGGCGCCGCGGTGCGCAGCGCCAACGAGCAGCTGGAGCGGGTCGACGAGATCACCGCCAACGTGCAGGACGCCGCCGCCAACGCCAACGCGCTCTCCTCCACCGTGGCCGCCACCCTGGGCGGACCGCTGGTGAAGGTCGCGGCCTTCAGCTACGGCGTCCGCAAGGCGGTCTCCAAGCAGCAGGGCAGCCTGCCCTCCGTGCCGCTGCAGACCGGTGAGCGCGAGGAACTGGCCCGGCTGATCCGCGCCGAGGTGCGTGCCGCGACCGCGCCCAGGGGCGGCCTGCTCTCCAGGGTCCGGCGAGCGGTGAGGGGCTGACGGCATGGTGCGACGCATCTTCTGGATGGCGGTCGGCGCCGGCGCCACCGTCTGGGCCATGAACAAGGCCAACGAGGCCGTGCATCGGCTCACCCCGGACAGCCTCTCCGGCACCGCGGCGCGCGGTGCGCTGCACCTGGGCGACCTGGCCAAGCAGTTCGCCCAGGACGTGAAGGCCGGCATGGTCGAGCGCGAGGAGCAGCTGAAGGACGACCTCGGACTGCGCGGCACCGCCGTGGTGGAACCCCGGAGCGCGCGCCGCGTCCTGCGCGGCGAGCCGCAGTACCGAGCTATCTCGGCGGCGCCCGGCAGCCCGGCCGCCGCCCTGCCCCCCGCCCGCAGTGCCCGCACCACCCCCCATGCCACTGAAGAAACGCCCCGCCGCGCTCTGCCGCCGCGGGGCGGCACCCCGAACCGGAAGGACCACTAATGGAGTCGGCTGAGATCCGCCGCCGCTGGCTGCGCTTCTTCGAGGAGCGCGGCCACACCGTCGTTCCGTCGGCGTCCCTGGTCGCCGACGACCCCACCCTGCTGCTCGTCAACGCCGGCATGGTGCCGTTCAAGCCCTACTTCCTGGGCGAGGTCAAGCCGCAGTTCTCGCGCGCCACCAGCGTCCAGAAGTGCGTGCGCACCCTGGACATCGAGGAGGTCGGGAAGACCACCCGGCACGGCTCCTTCTTCCAGATGTGCGGCAACTTCTCCTTCGGCGACTACTTCAAGGAAGGAGCCATCAAGTTCGCGTGGGAGCTGCTCACCACTCCCGTCGCGGACGGCGGCTACGGCCTGGAGAAGGAGAAGCTCTGGATCACCGTCTACAAGGACGACGACGAGGCCGAGCAGATCTGGCGTGACGTCATCGGCGTCCCCTCCGAGCGGATCCAGCGCCTCGGCATGAAGGACAACTTCTGGTCGATGGGCGTCCCCGGCCCCTGCGGCCCGTGCTCGGAGATCAACTACGACCGCGGCCCCGCGTACGGCGAGGAGGGCGGCCCCGCCGTCAACGGCGAGCGCTACCTGGAGATCTGGAACCTGGTCTTCATGCAGTACGAGCGCGGCCACGGCGACGGGAAGGACGGCTTCGAGATCCTCGGCGACCTGCCGAGCAGGAACATCGACACCGGCCTCGGCCTGGAGCGCCTCGCCGCCATCCTGCAGGACGTCGACAACCTCTTCGAGATCGACACCAGCCGGATGATCCTCGACCGCGCCGCCGAGCTCACCGGCCACACCTACGGCGCCGACCACAAGTCGGACGTCTCGCTGCGCGTGGTCACCGACCACATCCGCACCGCGCTGATGCTGGTCGGCGACGGCGTCACCCCCGGCAACGAGGGCCGCGGCTACGTGCTGCGCCGCATCCTGCGCCGCGCCATCCGCAACATGCGTCTGCTGGGCGCCACCGAGCCGGTGGCCAAGGAGCTCATCGACGTCGCCATCAAGGCGATGGCCCCGCAGTACCCGGAGCTGGAGACCGACCGCAAGCGCGTCGAGACGGTCGTCGTCGGCGAGGAGGTGGCCTTCCTGCAGACCCTGAAGGCCGGCACCAACCTGCTGGACGTCGCGGTCACCGAGACCAAGCAGGCCGGCGGTGCGGTGCTCTCCGGCGAGCAGGCGTTCAAGCTGCACGACACCTACGGCTTCCCGATCGACCTGACCCTGGAGATGGCCGAGGAGCAGGGCCTCCAGGTGGACGAGGCCGGCTTCCGCCGCCTGATGCAGGAGCAGCGGGACCGCGCCAAGGCGGACGCCAAGGCCAAGAAGATGGGCCACGCCGACGTCGCCGCGTACCGCGAGGTCGCCGACAAGTCCGGCGCGAGCGTCTTCACCGGCTACGCCCTCACCGAGGGCGAGGCCTCCGTGGTCGGCCTGCTGGTGGACGGCGTTCCCTCGCCGGCCGCCTCCGAGGGCGACGAGGTCGAGATCATCCTCGACCGCACCCCGTTCTACGCCGAGGGCGGTGGCCAGCTCGCCGACCACGGCCGGATCCGGCTGGAGTCCGGCGCGGTGGTGGAGATCCGGGACGTGCAGCAGCCCGTCCCGGGCGTCATCGTGCACTCGGGTGGCGTGCTGTTCGGCGAGGTCGTGCTGGGCGCCTCGGCGTACGCCACGATCGACATCGAGCGCCGCCGGGCGATCGCCCGCGCCCACTCGGCCACCCACCTGACCCACCAGGCGCTGCGCGACGCGCTCGGCCCGACGGCCGCCCAGGCCGGCTCCGAGAACGCCCCCGGCCGCTTCCGCTTCGACTTCGGCTCGCCCGCCGCCGTCCCGGGCAGCGTGCTGGTCGACGTCGAGCAGAAGATCAACGACGTGCTGGGCCGCGAGCTCGACGTCACCGCCGAGGTCATGACGATGGACCAGGCCCGCAAGGCCGGCGCCATCGCGATGTTCGGCGAGAAGTACGGCGACGAGGTCCGGGTCGTCTCCATCGGCGACTTCTCCAAGGAGCTGTGCGGCGGCACCCACGTCGGCAACACCGCCCAGCTGGGCCTGGTGAAGCTGCTCGGCGAGTCCTCGATCGGCTCCGGCGTGCGCCGCGTGGAGGCGCTGGTCGGCGTCGACGCGTACAAGTTCCTGGCCCGTGAGCACACCGTGGTCTCCCAGCTCACCGAGCTGGTCAAGGGCCGCCCGGAGGAGCTGCCGGAGAAGATCTCGGGCATGCTCGCCAAGCTCAAGGACGCCGAGAAGGAGATCGAGCGCTTCCGCGCCGAGAAGGTGCTGGCCGCCGCGGCGGGCCTGGCCGACTCGGCCGAGGACGTGCACGGCATCGCCGTGGTCGCCGCGCAGGTCGCCGACGGTGTGGGTGCGGACGAGCTGCGCAAGCTGGTCCTGGACGTGCGCGGCCGCCTCGGCGCGCGCCCGGCCGTGGTCGCCGCCTTCACCGTGGCGAACGACCGCCCGCTGACCGTGATCGCCACCAACGAGGACGCCCGCGGCCGTGGCATCAAGGCCGGCGAGCTGGTCCGGACCGCCGCCAAGACCCTCGGCGGCGGCGGTGGCGGCAAGGACGACGTCGCCCAGGGCGGCGGCTCCAACCCGGCCGCGGTCGGCGAGGCCATCGCCGCGGTGCGCGGCCTGGTCGCGGAGCGCGCCAGCTGATGGAGCACGAGGAGAGGCCCTTCCGGCGTGGGCGGCGGATCGCCGTCGACGTCGGTGACGCCCGGATCGGGGTCGCGTCCTGCGACCCCGACGGGGTGCTCGCCACGCCCGTGGAGACCGTCCCGGCCGGCGTGAAGTCGCAGGCCAGGATCGCCGCCATCGTCGAGGAGTACGACGCGATGGAGGTGATCGTCGGGCTGCCGCGCTCGCTGAGCGGCAAGGAGGGCCCGGCGGCGGAGAAGGTCCGCGCCTACGCGGCGCGGCTGGCCAACCGGCTCTACCCGGTGCCGGTGCGGCTGGTGGACGAGCGGATGTCGACCGTCACCGCGACCCACGGGCTGCGCGCCTCGGGCGTCAAGGCGAAGAAGGGTCGCTCGGTGGTCGACCAGGCCGCCGCGGTGGTGATCCTGCAGACCGCCCTTGAGTCCGAACGGGTGAGCGGACGCCCGCCCGGTGAGAGCGTCGAGGCGCTCGGCTGAGGAGCCTGATCTAACGTCCCGGTTGAGGGGTCCGTGCGGACGCGTTCGCACGGACCTCTTTTCGTTCGTTTCCGATTCCGTTTTGGATCGATTTGAGATCGATCCGGATCGATCTGGGACCGTTGAGGGGCGCGAGCCATGACCGACCAGGACTTCCACCCCGGGCTCACACCCGGACACCTGGGTGCGCCGGTACTGGAGCCGGAGGGCCGTCCGCCGTCCGCGCCCCGTCCGCGCTTCGATGCGCCGGATCCGCACCGACGGCGCAACGGACTGGCCTGCGGGCTCACCGCGCTCGCGCTGATCGCGGTGTTCGGCGGCATCGGGCTGACCGGATACACCTGGCTCCAGTCACAGCGCAAGCCCCCGGCCGCCGCCGACTTCGCGGGGCAGGGCAGCGGCAGCGTCCAGGTCTCCGTGCCGGAGGGCGCCGGCCTGTCCCAGATCGCGTCCGCGCTGGTCCGCAACGGCGTGGTGGCCAGCTCGCTCGCCTTCACCCGGGCCGCGAAGGGCAGCGCGGCGGCCGCCGGACGGATCCAGCCCGGCACGTACACGCTGAAGCAGAAGATGTCCGCCGTCGCGGCGCTGGCCATCCTGATCGACCCGGCCAACGCCAACGGCCTCACCATC
This sequence comes from Kitasatospora sp. NPDC034035, assembly GCF_055575755.1. Classification (NCBI taxonomy): domain Bacteria; kingdom Bacillati; phylum Actinomycetota; class Actinomycetes; order Kitasatosporales; family Streptomycetaceae; genus Kitasatospora; species Kitasatospora sp. NPDC034035. The sequence goes on from NZ_JBVISA010000005.1 coordinate 140,224, forward strand.
CCCGAGGGCTGGCGCGGCTACCAGATCTACGCCGCCATCGACAAGAAGCTCGGCCTGCCCGACGGCACCACCCAGCGCACCGCCCAGGACCAGGGCGCCGAACTGGGCCTGCCCGACTTCACCAACGGCAGCCCCGAGGGCTACCTGTTCCCGGCGACGTACAGCGTCACCGACGGGACCACCGCGATCGACCTGCTGAAGCAGATGGTGGAGCGGGCCGGCAAGGAGTTCACCCGCGACGACGCCAACGTCGTCGCGCAGAACCTCGGGCAGAGCGTCTACGGGCTGGTCACCGTGGCCAGCATGGTGCAGGGCGAGGCCGACAACACCGAGGACATGGGCAAGGTGGCCCGGGTGATCTACAACCGGCTGGCCAAGCACATGCCGCTGCAGCTGGACTCCACGATCAACTACGCGCTCGGCCGATCGACCCTGAACACCACGGTCACCGAGACCAAACTGGACTCCCCGTACAACACCTACCTGCACCCCGGGCTGCCGCCGACACCGATCTCCAACCCGGGGCGGCAGGCGATCATGGCGGCGCTGGACCCGACACCGGGGGACTGGCTGTACTTCGTCACCGTGAAGCCCGGCGACACCCGGTTCACCGACAACTTCGACGTGCAGCAGCGCAACGTGGCCGAGTTCAACGCCAACCGGGCGGCGAAGCCGAGCGCCTCGGCTTCCACTTCGGCGGCCGCCTCGGGTTCCGCCTCGGGTCCCGCGTCGGCTCCTGGCTCCGCGTCCGCGCCCGGTCCGGCGCCCGAGGCCGGTTCCGGTTCGGGTGCGGCGACTCCGTAACGGTGTTGTGTGCCGTCCGTGAGGTCGCCCACTGACGGTGCGTCCGCCCGGGCGGGGGCAAGGCTGCGGTACGGTAACGTCTCCCTCCAGGCGCTGCGCTAGCACGCCGGTTCGAGAATCAGCCGGGACGGCGTCGTCCCGGACGGCCGGTCCGATCCGCCGGCCGTCACCGTCGGTTAAGGGGATCAATGACCGATCTGGGTGGGGGCTACGCCCCCCAGGGCGAGCCGTGGCACCCCGGTGATCCCGGGTACGACGGCCGGCAGCCGGTCCCCGGCCAGCAGGACGGCCAGTGGCAGCAGCAGTACCCGCAGCAGGGCCAGCAGGTTCAGCAAGGCCAGCAGGTCCAGCAGCCGTACGGGGACGTGCAGCAGGGGTACCCCCAGCAGCAGATGTCCCAGCAGGGCTACCCCCAGCAGCAGATGCAGCAGCAGGGGTACCAGCAGCAGGGGTTCCCGGGCACCCAGCAGGGATATCCGCAGCACCAGATGCCGCAGGGCCACCAGCAGCCGATGCAGCAGCAGGGCTACCAGCAGCAGATGCCCCCGCAGCAGATGCCGCAGGGGGGCTACCAGCAGCAGATGCCGATGCAGCAGCAGGGCTACCAGCAGCAGGGATTCCCGGGCGCCCAGCAGCACGGCATGCAGGAGCAGCCGGGGATGCAGCAGCAGCCCGGCGCACAGCAGCAGGCGGTGCCGCAGCAGCAGATGGCCCAGCAGCAGCAGGCCCGGCCGCAGGCGGCGCCGGCACCCGCGCCCGCTTCGGGCCCCGGGCCGGACGGCATCGACTGGGAGGCCGAGGCCGCCGCGCTGGAGTCCGGCGCCGACCCGGTCGGCGGCGCGCGCGAAGCCGGGACCGGCGAGTGGGACGGCCGGGAGGACGGCCACCACGAGGACGACGGGTACCCGGAACAGGAAGCCGAGCACCCCGAGGGCGGCTTCCTCGGTGAGCAGGACGAGTCCCGCGAGGCGAAGAAGAAGCGCAAGGAGAAGGGCAAGAAGTCCGGGCGCCGCAACGGTGGCGCGTGCCTGCTGGTCGCGGTGGTGCTGCTCGGCGCCATGGGCGGGGCCGGTTGGTGGGGCTACGGCTTCTACCAGGACCACTTCGGCCCGCCGCCGGACTTCACGGGCGCGGGCACCGAGTCCGTCCAGGTCGAGGTCAAGAAGGACGCGGTCGCCGGGCAGATCGGCCTGGCGCTGAAGAACGCCGGCGTGGTCAAGAGCGTCGACGCGTACACCAAGGCCTGCAACGCCGAGCCCAAGTGCACCACGGTCCAGCCGGGCTTCTACGGCCTGAAGAAGGAGATGCCGGCCGCCGACGCGCTCAAGGAGCTGCTCGCCCAGGCGGGCGGCGCGGCGATCGTGATCCCGGAGGGCAAGAACTCCTCCGAGATCTACGCCAAGATCGACGACAAGCTGAAGCTCCAGAATGGCACCACGGCGGGCGTCGCCAAGGCCCAGCTCAACGACCTCGGCCTGCCGGCGTATGCGAACGGCAACATCGAGGGCTTCCTCTGGCCGACCCGCTACAACATCGCCGACGGCATGAAGCCCGAGGACCTGCTCAAGCAGATGGTGAAGAACGCCGTCGACAAGTACGCGAACCTGGACGGCCAGGCCGCCTCGGTGGGCCTCAAGAACGGCTACGAGGTGATCATCGAGGCGAGCATCCTGCAGCGCGAGGGCAACAACGTGGGGGACTTCGCCAAGATGGCGAAGACCATCCAGAACCGGCTCGCCAACGAGCCCGAGACGCACCACCGTCTCGGCATGGACACCACGCTCCAGTACTCGCTGGGCCGCAAGGACCTCACCAAGAAGGACATGGACGACGCGTCCAACAAGTACAACACCTACATCAATGCGGGCCTGCCGCCGACGCCGATCTCCAACCCCGGCGACGACGCCATAAGCGCGGTGCTCCACCCGGCGGACGGCAAGTGGCTGTACTTCATCGCGATGGACCCGCAGCACACCAGGTTCGCCGAGACGAGCAAGGAGCACTACGCCAACGTCAAGGAGTACTGCCAGGCGGCCGGGCAGGGCTTCGACGAGGCGCGCGGCCATTGCACCACCAAGTAGCCCTGGCCGTAAGGCAGTCCATGGAGAGGCAGCGTTGACCAGCAAGCACCGGGCGGCCGTCCTCGGCTCGCCGATCGCCCACTCGCTCTCGCCGGACCTGCACCGGGCCGCCTTCGCGGCGCTCGGGCTGGACGGCTGGCGCTACGACCGCTTCGAGGTCGACGAGGCCGCGCTGCCCGGCTTCCTCGCCGGGCTGGACGAGGCCGAGTGGGCCGGGCTGTCGCTCACCATGCCGCTGAAGCGGGCGATCATCCCGCTGCTCGACGAGGTCAGCGCGACGGCCCGCTCGGTGGACGCCGTCAACACCGTGGTGTTCACCGCCGACGGCCGCCGGACCGGGGACAACACCGACATTCCCGGGCTGGTCAACGCGCTGCGCGAGCGCGGGATCACCGACGTGCCCGGCGCCGCCGTCCTGGGCGCCGGGGCCACCGCCTCCTCGGCGCTGGCGGCGCTCGCCCAGATCTGCACCGGCGAGGTGACGGTCTACGTGCGCAGCGCCGAGCGGGCCCGGGAGATGGCCGAGCTGGGCGAGCGACTGGGCTTGGTCGTGCGCACCGCCGACTGGGAGCGCGGGGCCGAGGCGCTGGCGCAGCCGCTGACCGTCTCCACCACACCGGTCGGTGCGACCGACGCCTTCGCCGGTTCGCTGCCCGCCGAGCCGGGGGCGCTGTTCGACGTGCTGTACCACCCGTGGCCGACGGCGCTGGCCGCCGCCTGTGCCGAGCGCGGGTCGACCGTCCTGGGCGGTCTGGACCTGCTGGTGCACCAGGCGGTGCTGCAGAGCGAGGCCTTCACCGGGCGGACGCCCGGGCCGCTGGCGGCGATGCGCGAGGCTGGGGAGAAAGCGCTCACCGGGCACTGAGCCGGGGCCTCCGGCTGTCCGTCGGCTGCCCGTCGGCGGTCTCCTCGTCGCCTCCCCGCAGTCTCCCGGCCGGATCGTGACCGGTTGCCGTCCGTCACGCGGACTGCGCCCCCGGGTGCCGCCGGCTCATGAAAGGATTCAGGCAGAAGGCACGCTCGGGCGGGCCCCGGCGGTGCCGTGGGCCGGTCCGCTGATGAAGGAGCTCCGTTGGGTACGTTGCGCTGGCTGACGGCGGGGGAGTCGCACGGCCCCGCACTCGTCGCGACGCTGGAAGGCCTGCCCGCCGGTGTACCGGTCACCACCGCCGTGGTGGCCGACGCGCTGGCGCGCCGTCGGCTCGGTTACGGCCGCGGGGCGCGGATGAAGTTCGAGCAGGACGAGGTGACCTTCCTCGGCGGTGTCCGGCACGGCCTGACCATGGGCAGCCCGGTCGCGATCATGGTCGGCAACACCGAGTGGCCGAAGTGGGAGCAGGTCATGTCGGCCGACCCGGTCGACCCCGAGGTGCTGGCGGGCCTGGCCCGCAACGAGGCGCTCACCCGCCCCCGGCCCGGCCACGCCGACCTGGCCGGCATGCAGAAGTACTCGATCGACGAGGCCCGGCCGATCCTGGAGCGCGCCAGCGCCCGCGAGACGGCCGCCCGGGTCGCGCTGGGCGCCGTCGCCCGCTCGTACCTCCGCGAGGTGGCCGGGATCGAGATCGTCAGCCACGTGGTCGAGCTGGCCGCCGCCAAGGCGCCGGCCGGCGTGCTGCCGCAGCCCTCGGACGAGGCCAAGCTGGACGCCGACCCGGTCCGCTGCCTGGACGCGGACGCCTCGAAGGCGATGGTCGCCGAGATCGACCAGGCCCACAAGGACGGCGACACCCTCGGTGGCGTGGTCGAGGTGCTGGCGTACGGCGTGCCGGTGGGCCTCGGCTCGCACGTGCACTGGGACCGCCGCCTGGACGCGCGGCTGGCCGCCGCGCTGATGGGCATCCAGGCGATCAAGGGCGTCGAGGTCGGCGACGGCTTCGACCTGGCCCGGGTGCCGGGCTCCAAGGCGCACGACGAGATCGTCCCGACCCCCGAGGGCGTCAAGCGCACCTCCGACCGCTCCGGCGGCACCGAGGGCGGCCTGTCCACCGGCGAGGTGCTGCGGGTGCGCGCCGCGATGAAGCCGATCGCCACCGTGCCGCGGGCGCTGCAGACCCTGGACGTGCGCACCGGCGAGCCGGCCAAGGCGCACCACCAACGCTCGGACGTCTGCGCCGTGCCGGCCGCGGGCATCGTCGCCGAGGCGATGGTCGCCCTGGTGCTGGCCGACGCCGTCAACGAGAAGTTCGGCGGCGACAACGTCACCGAGACCCGCCGCAACGTGCAGGGCTACCTCGACCACCTGATCATCCGATGACCTCTCCTGTTGTGGTGCTGGTCGGCCCGCCCGGCAGTGGCAAGTCCACCGTCGGGCGGGCCCTGGCCGAGCGCCTGGGCCTCGGCTTCCGGGACACCGACGCCGACATCGAGGCGACGGCCGGCAAGCCCATCCCGGAGATCTTCATCGACGAGGGCGAGCCGCACTTCCGCGCGCTGGAGGTCGCGGCCGTGCGCGCCGCCGCCACCGGACACGACGGGGTGCTGGCGCTCGGCGGCGGCGCGGTGATGGCCGAGGCCACCCGTGAGCTGCTGCGCGAGCTGCCGGTGGTCCTCCTCGAGGTCCCCCTGGCCGACGCGGTCAAGCGGGTCGGCCTGGACGCCCCGCGCCCGCTGCTGGCCGTCAACCCGCGGGCCCGCTGGCGCGAGCTGATGGACGCCCGCCGCCCCCTCTACCTGGAGGTGGCCACCGCCGTCGTCGACACCGCCGGGCGCACCCCCGAGCAGGTCGCGGACGCCGTACTGGAAGCACTGGAGCTGAAAACCCCCCATGACTGACACCACCGTCAGGATCCACGTCGGCGGCAGCGCCGGCCACGACCCGTACGACGTGCTGATCGGGCACCAGCTGCTCGGCGAGCTGGCGCCGCTGATCGGCACCCGGGCCAAGCGGGTCGCGATCATCCACCCGGAGGCGCTGGAGGCCACCGCCGACGCCATCCGCGAGGACCTGCTCGGCGAGGGCTACGAGGCGATCGCGCTGCAGGTGCCCAACGCCGAGGACGCCAAGAGCGCCGAGGTCGCCGCGTACTGCTGGTCGGTGCTCGGACAGACCGGGTTCACCCGCAGCGACGTCATCGTCGGCCTCGGTGGCGGCGCCACCACCGACCTGGCCGGCTTCGTCGCCGCCACCTGGCTGCGCGGGGTGCGCTGGATCGCCATGCCCACCACGCTGCTCGGCATGGTCGACGCGGCCGTCGGCGGCAAGACCGGCATCAACATCGCCGAAGGCAAGAACATGGTCGGCGCCTTCCACCCGCCGGTGGGCGTGCTGGCCGACCTCGGCACCCTGGAGACCGTGCCCAAGCACGACTACGTCTCCGGCCTCGCCGAGGTCATCAAGTGCGGCTTCATCGCCGACCCGGCCATCCTCGACCTGATCGAGGCCGACCCCGAGGGCGCCAAGACCCCGGCCGGGGCGCACACCGTCGAGCTGATCCGCCGCGCCATCCAGGTCAAGGCCGACGTGGTCTCCGGGGACCTCAAGGAAGCCGGGCGGCGCGAGATCCTCAACTACGGCCACACCCTCGGCCACGCCATCGAGCGCAACGAGCGGTACAAGTGGCGGCACGGCGCCGCGACCTCCATCGGTATGGTCTACGCCGCCGAACTCGGCCGCCTGGCCGGCCGGTTGGACGACGAGACGGCCGACCGGCACCGCACCGTGCTGGCCTCGGTCGGCCTCCCGCTGAGCTACCGCGCGGACGCCTGGCCGAAGCTGCTGGACGCGATGAAGATCGACAAGAAGTCGCGCGGCGACCTGATCCGCTTCATCGTCCTGGACGGCCTCGGCAAGACCTCCGTGCTGGAGGGCCCCGACCCGTCCCTGCTGGTCGCCGCCTACGCGGAGGTCTCGGCGTGACCCGGGTGATGGTGCTCAACGGCCCCAACCTCGGCCGGCTCGGCAGCCGCGAGCCGGACGTCTACGGCGCCACCTCGTACGCCGGTCTGGTCGAGCGCTGCACCGAGCTCGGCAAGGAGTTCGGCTTCGAGGTCGAGGTGCACGAGACCAACTCCGAGCAGCAGATGGTGGAGTGGCTGCACGAGGCGGCCGACGGGCAGGTGCCCGTGGTGATCAACCCGGGCGCGTTCACGCACTACTCGTACGCGATGCGGGACGCCGCCGCGCAGCGCACCGCGCCGCTGATCGAGGTGCACATCTCCAACCCGTACGCCCGGGAGACCTTCCGGCACACCTCGGTGATCGCCGCGGTGGCGTCGGGCACCATCGCCGGTTTCGGGCTGGGCTCGTACGAGCTGGCGCTGCGCGCGCTGGCCGAGCAGCTCACCACGCGCTGAGGGGGCGGCCCGGTCCGACTCCCGCAGGTGGGGTCGGACCGGCCGCACGGCCGGGGGCCAGGGGGGGGAGTGGGGCCCCTCCCGGGCCAAACGGCGTTTTTCCCCCCGAGAGGGGTTGGGGGGGGGCTTTGCACCAA